>CAYVPZ010000238.1:0-7191 GCA_964453955.1 uncultured Solibacteraceae bacterium
GCTGGGCCGCGATGTGGATGGCCGCAGCGACATTTTCAGTTTGGGTACGGTGATGTACGAGATGGCCACCGGACGGCTGCCTTTCGCCGGGCCGGGCACGCCGGAGGTGATCGCGCGCATTTTGAACGACCAGCCGGAGGCCATGGCGCGGTTCAACTATTCGCTGCCGGCGGAGCTGGACCGCGTGGTGCGCAAGTGTCTGGAGAAGGATCGTGAGCGGCGGTACCAATCGGCGCGCGAGCTGATGGTGGACTTGCGGAATATCGAACGGGATCGCGGCGCGGGGCCGGCGAGCGGCGGTGTCGAGACCGGGCGCACGGTGATCCGCGCCATGATTGTCGACGACGAGGATCTGGCCCGCGCTGTGTTGCGCGAGTTTGCCAGCTCGACGAAGGACATTACCGTGATCGGCGAGTGCGCCAACGGCTTCGAGGCGGTGAAGGCCATCGGGGAACACAAGCCCGACGTGGTTTTCCTCGACGTGCAGATGCCCAAGCTGGACGGGTTCGAGGTGTTGGAGCTGATTGACGACGACGTCGCGGTGATCTTCTGCACCGCGTTCGATCAATACGCCATGCGCGCGTTCGACGCCCATGCGCTGGATTATTTGCTGAAGCCGTTCAGCCTGGAGCGTTTTCAAACCGCAGTGGACCGCGTGCGCGAACGCGTGGGCCATACCGCATCCCGGCCAGCCGCGCAGGAACTCGCGGCCGCGGCGCGTCCCCCGCAGCAATACGCGAATCGGATTGTGGTGAAGGATGGCACGCGCGTGCACGTGATTCCCGTGGCGCAGCTCGATTGCGTGGAGGCGCAGGACGATTACGTGGGCCTGCACACGCAGGGCAAGACATGGCTGAAGCAGCAGACCATCACCAGTCTGGAGGCGACGCTGGACCCGCAGCAGTTCATTCGCGTGCACCGCTCGTGGATTGTGAACTTCGAGCGGGTGACGCGCATCGAGCCGTATAGCAAGGACAGCCGCATGGCCATCCTCGCCGACGGGACGAAGGTGCCGGTGAGCCGGGCTGGTTACGAGCGGTTGAAAGTGTTGCTGGACGAGAAGGGGTGAGCCGGCCGCGACCGGCTCGCTCGATTTCGTTTGAATTTCAGTTTTAGGAGCGCTCCCGAGCCGCGTTTTGCTCTCACGGCGAAGAGTCCGTTAAGTCCCGCAACGGCCAGGGGCCAGTTAACGCACCGGCAAGCGATCGTCGCACGCAACTTTGCGCGGAGGTGACTAGTATTCCCCACGCCCCGTGATTCGCCCCTCCGACGACAGAGCAACGAACTCTTGATTGGAAATTAACACTGGCGTTGCTGGGCGGAGTTGGGGGTGGGGCGCAAATGGTTGAAATTGGGGGATTGATTCGTGCGAGATTTCGGTGAACGGGGGAGCTTATGGACTCCGTAGCATGTCTCGCGGGATACTGAAGTGCATGATGAAGTCGGTGGAGGGCATTTACCGCGACGGGAGAGTGGAGTTGCTGGAACCGCTGGAGGGAGCCGAGGGCGCGCGCGTCATCGTGACGTTGGTTCGTTCCGCCGAGCCGGTGGATCTTCGGGAACGAGGCTTCGACGAATCGCAGGCCGCCGATCTGCGACATCGTCTGGCCCGGTTCGCCGAAGACTGGGATCGCCCTGAGATGTCGGTCTACGATGAACTTCCATCACGGTGACGTCGTTCTGGTTTTGTTTCCGGACTCGAACCTGCGAACGGCGAAGCGCCGCCCGGCTCTGGTTGTCCAGGCGGACCGGCTCGGCACAGGATTACCGCAAAGCATCGTGGCGATGATCACCAGCAATATGTCCCGCGCTGGACACCCGAGCCGGGTAGTCGTGCGCGTCGGCGCCATGGACGCGCGAGGATCGGGTCTGTTGACGGACTCGGTAATCATGGCCGACAACTTGGCGACGATCCACGAGTCTGAGATCGACCGGGTCATCGGAGCGCTACCGGACATGGGCGAAGTCGATGCGGCTTTGCGGGCGACTCTGGGGCTGTAGCCAAGGGAAGGACGCAAGAATCAACCGGAGTAATTGATCGTACTTGGCATGGAATATGGACGTCGGTGAAATCCAAAGCGTCGAAGATGCAATCAGAATTAGCACCGACCTCCGGCAGTGCTGGTTTCGAGGACACTCGAAAACGATCAGCGGCCCACTGTTACCCGGTGTGCAGCGCGAACCGTTCTGGTCAGCGCGCGAGAACATTGAGTTTTGGGCGGGGCAACGGTTCCGCTTGAGGGCCTGGTCTTACGCGGCCGACTTGCCCAAATGGGATGACTATGTCTCCTGGTTGCTGCGAATGCAGCATCACCACGTTCCGACGAGGCTGTTGGATTGGACCGAGAATGTTTTGGTAGGACTCTACTTCGCGGTCTGCGAGGGCGAAGGCGTAGACGGCGAGCTATGGTGTATGAACCACAGCGAGTTGAACTGGCGCAGCGCAGACTGGCGCGCTTGCTTTCCCGACACCCCTCCGATACGGTATCTCGCAGCGGCGGCGTTCCTTGCGCAAACTGATCTGGCCAAACTCGCCATCGAGATAGATCAGAGGAAGGTCCCCAACGGGCCTCTCGCGCTAATCTCACCATTCCAGTTTCCTCGGATGGCGGCCCAGATGAGCAGGCTTACCATTCACGTCTCATAAGGAACCCGAGGCGCAGATAGACTTCCTGCTCCAAGGGCCGTCACTCGTTCGGTATATCGTCCCAGCGCACGCCAAGCGGGATCTAGCGAAAGTTTTGGCTCGACTGGGATTCTGCCACGAGACCCTGTATTGCAGCCTCGATTCGCTCGGGCGGACGATAAGAGACGAGATCGTCGAGCCCGACTTTGAGATAGTGCCACCGCCACGATTGGGGGAATCGGCAGCGTCAGAGTAGGTTGACGTGATGTGATCGAAGGGGGCCGCTAGCGGAAAGAGGCCGCCGCGTTTCCACGCGGCGTCAGGCCGGCTTGAAAAGCCGGCCGCAGGCTGAAAGCCTGCCCCACAAAACCAGAGAATCAATCACTTGCAAGGAAAGCTGGAAAGCTAAGTGCCCCACTGGATTACGGTTTCATGAAGTCGCGGAAGTGGGTTACCGTTGGCGGGGTGTGGAAGACCACCGTGACCACGTCGAACCGGACCTTGTCCCAGGGGACTTCGGCGTGGCGGGCGAAGTCGCGGGCGGCGCGGAGCATGCGCTTGCGTTTCTCCGGATCGATGGCTCGGTCGGGCACGCCGAATTCGTCGGTGGCGCGCGACTTCACCTCGGCGAAGACCAGCGTGTCGTGATCCCAGCCGACCAGGTCGATCTCGCCCGCGCCGGAGGCGAGGCGATAATTGCGGGCCACCACGATGACGCCGGCACGCTGGAGGAAGCGGTGCGCGATGTCCTCGCCCCGTCTGCCCAGCGCCTTGTCGGCGGGCCAGCGGCGCCTGCGCGCCTGATGGCGAAGACCGTCAGCGAATTCATACAACCGGCCGAGCATGACTTTCCACTACCGAATTACTTTACCACTGCAAATTCGAAATCGATCACTTTCCCGCGCACGACGTAGCACAGGTAGTACTCCCAGAAGCGCCGGAACCGCGCGGAATGGTTTACCAGGAACTCGAAACCGAGCCAGCGCCAGAAGGCAAGTAGGCGGACGTGCACCGAAATCTCACGGAATCGCGCGGCCGAGTAATAGCCGAATCCGCCGTGATTCTCGCCAAAGTAGCGAAACGAGAAGCTGTTCAGGTGCCAGCGGTGGGTGGGGTCGCAGAAGGAGCTGAAGTCGGTGTAGTGGGGCGTGGACAGGAACACGCGGCCGCCGGGCCGGGCGAGGCGGTGGAACTCCTCCATGGTGCGGATCACGTCCTGCACGTGCTCAATCACGTGGATGGCGCGGACCTCGGCGAAGGAGGCGTCGCGGAAGGGGTAGGGAAAACGGTCGAGGTCGGCGAGGACGTCGGCGCGGCTGGCCGGATTGCGGTCGACGCCGATGGCGCCCGGAAACTTGTTGATGCCGCACCCCACGTCGAGAACGGGGCCGGACGGCTGAGCGTGTGGTGGCGTAATTCACAGTATCGCCCGAAGGTCCCATCGGCGCTCGCTCTTTCTTCCGATGCGCGGCGCGGCGCGGGCGGGCATGCTGGTTTCAGGAGCAATATGGAGAACCATCTGGTGAGTCTTTCCGATCAACTGGCCGCGTCGGTGGAGCGCGCCTCGGCCAGCGTTGTCGCGGTTCACGCGCGGCCGTACATTGGGATGAGCGGCATCGTCTGGCGCGAGAATATCGTTCTCACGTCCAGCGAGGGTATCCGGTCCGAGGAGAATATCAAGGTGATCCTCCCGGACGGACGCGCGGTGGAGGGGAAACTGAGGGGGCGCGACAAGGGTACCGATCTTGCGCTGGTGGAGGCGGAGACCGGGGGCGTGGCGCCGGTGGAGGTGGCCCCCGATGCCGAGCTGAAGGCCGGCCAGTTTGTGCTGGCAGTGGGGCGCACGGCGAACACGGGGCCCATCGCTTCGCTGGGAATCATCAGCGGCGTTTCCGGCGAGTGGAAGTCCTGGCGCGGGGGCAGCCTGAAGCCGTTTGTGCGGCTGGATATTTCCGCTTATCCCACTTCGTCGGGCGGCGCGGCGGTGAACGCGGCCGGGGCGATCATCGGTCTTGTGTCGACCGGGTTGTCGCGTTCTTCCGTGCTGGCGGTGACGCGCACGACCATCGAGCGCGTTGCACCGGTGCTGCTGGAGAAAGGGTATGTCAGCCGCGGTTTCCTGGGGGTCGCGCTGCAGCCGGTGGTGGTGCCGGGCGACCTGAAGGAGAAGTTCCACATCGAACAGAATACGGGCATCATGCTGGTTGGCGTGGAACCGAATGGGCCGGGCGCGTCGGGCGGGTTGATTATCGGCGACGTTCTGCTGGCCGGCAACGGCAGCGCGCTTACCGATCCCGAGACGCTGGCGAACGTGCTGTTCCGCACGGCGTCCGGCGAGGCGCTGACATTTCGCGTGCTGCGCGGTGGGACCATCCAGGAAGTGACGGTTCACGTCGGCGAACGGCCCGGCAGAGGACGGTAAACGGTGGGCGACGATTTTGGCGAGGTGGCCGAGCGGCTGCGCCGCCGGACGGTGCAGGTGCGGGTGGGCCGGCGGGGCTGCGGGTCCGGGGTCATCTGGACGGCGGATGGCCAGGCCGTGACCAACGCCCATGTCGTCGGTGATGGCCAGCCGTCGGTGGAACTGTGGAACGGGCGCGAGGTGAGGGCGCGCGTGGTGCGGAGCGATTCGAAACGCGACCTCGCGCTGCTGGAACTGGAAGCGCCGGGATTGCCGCACGTGACGCCGGGCGACTCGGCGGCCCTGCGCGCGGGCGAGCTGGCGATCGCGGTGGGGAACCCGTTCGGGTTTTTGGGCGCTGTCAACACCGGCGCGATTCATTCGGTGGGGACGTTTCGCGGGCTGGGGGCGCGGCCGTGGGTGGTGAGCAACGTTCGGCTCGCGCCGGGCAACTCGGGCGGGCCGCTGGCGAACGCGCGGGGCGAGCTGATTGGCGTGAATACGATGATTGCCGGCGGGCTGGCGTTTTCGGTTCCGTCGAACGCGGTGGCGGAGTTCGTGGCGGCGCGCGGGGAGAACCGCCCCGCTCTGGGCGTGGTGGCGCGGCCGGTGCCGCTGGAGGGCGGGGTTGCGCTGCTGGTGCTTCGCGTCGAGCCCGGATCGGCGGCTGAGCGCGCGTCGCTGCGGGAGGGCGACCTGCTGACCGGCACGATTGACTTGCCGCGCGGCGGCGGGCTGGTGGAGATCGAATTCCGCCGGGGCGGCAGCGCGCGGACGCGGCGGGTGATGGCGGAGATCGCCGCGTGATCCGCGTTCTGATTGCCGCGCGATCGGGCGTGGTTCGGGCGGGCCTCGAGAGCGTGGTCCGTTCCAGCGCGTCATTGGAACTGGCGCTGGAGCTGGCGGGGACGGCGGAGGAGGCGGCCGATGTTCTGCTGATGGATGCCGGTGGGCCGGAGGTGGAGCCGCCGCCGTTGCCCACGGTGGCGCTGGTGGAAGTTTCGGATGCGGCGGTGGTGAGCGCCGCTCTTCGCGCCGGCGTGCGCGGCGTGATTTCGCGCGAGGCCAGCGCGGAGGAGATCGAGGTGGCGGTTCAGGCCGTCCATGCGGGTCTGGTGGTGATGCCGCCGGAGTTTGTGGCGCAGCTTTTGCCGGCAGTGCAGGCGGTTGCCGAGGCGCTGGCGGAGCCCCTCAGCGAGCGTGAGCTGGAGGTGCTGGCGCTGCTGGTGGAGGGGCTCAGCAATAAGCTGATCGCGCATCGGCTGGCGATTTCCGAGCACACCGTGAAGACGCATGTGACTTCGATTCTGGCGAAGCTGGGCGTGGCCAGCCGGACCGAAGCCGTTTCGCACGCGATTCGGCGGGGGCTGGTGATGCTGTAGCCGGACCCGCAGGAACGAATCTCAGGCCGCCGATGAACACCGATTAACGCGGATGAAACCAATTCTGTTTTATCGGCGGCCATTTTCCGGGCGCGTCCGCAAAAAGCTCAAAACGGCGTAGTGATTGGAATCACTACGCCGTTATTGCTGCGGGGTTCGCCGTCAGCCTGGTTGGGCCGGCGGCGGCGGTGTTTACTTTTCTTCTTCGCCTTCCTCTTTGCCCTGCTGGATGGCCTTGAGGCGTTCTTCGCGGCGCTTGGCGCGTTCCGCGGCGCGCTTCACCAGCTCGGAGCCGACCAGCTCGAGCATGGCTTCTTCCGCGCCGTCGCCCTTGCGGAATCCGATGCGCACCACCCGCGTGTAGCCGCCGTTGCGCTGGCCGAAGCGCGTGCCCAGCTTGTCGAACAGCTTCTTCACGGCGTCGGGCGTCATCAGGAACTGGGCCGCCTGGCGGCGGGCATGCAGGCTGTCCTCGCGCGCCAGCGTGATCATGCGATCCACCAGCGGCTTGGCGGCCTTGGCTTTGGTGATGGTGGTGATGACGCGCTCGCGTTCAATCACGCTGGTGACCAGGTTGCGCAATAACGCATTGCGGTGAGCTTTGTCGCGACCCAGCTTATATCCCGCGTTCTTGTGTCTCATGCGCTACTCCGTTACCTCGTCGAAATCGTCGTTCTCGTCGATGCCGGGCGGGAGCGGCGGAGCGGAGCCGCCGGCGGGCGCCACGAGGCGTCCGTGCGCGTCGGATTTCATGCCGAAACCAAGCCCGAGATTTCCGAGGA
>CAYVPZ010000239.1:0-7187 GCA_964453955.1 uncultured Solibacteraceae bacterium
CGAATGCCAGCATTGCGATTGCCGTCACCGTAAAACCGGGCGACTTGCGCAACTGGCGGAAGGCAAACCTCAAGTCGAACAGGACAGTGCCCATGTACACTCTCAACGGCACTTCGTCCTCCAGACCTGGAGCCCCTGCGGGCCGCCTGGTTTCAGTAACTTAACCAGGAGACTCGGTCTCCGGCGTGGGAACAACTGTCCACAATCGTGATGGGATGTCCGGAAACGAACCCGGCCACCTTCAGCCCGCGCGCTGCCCGCCCTCTTCCACGCTCCGCGCCTGCGCCGGACCTCGCAGGCCCGTCCAGTGCTCGCAAACAACGATGGAATTGGCCGGATTCGGCGCCAGGTACTTCAGCGTCACCGGCCCAATCAGACGCTCCGTATCGCCGGGAATCAGCTCGCCCAGCGTGGAGACATCCTGGGACGCGGCATAGCCAACGCCGCGCACCGAATACGTGTAGAAAATGGTGGTCGGCGTGGCTTCCGTGATGTACCCATCGGCCAAACGGCCGCGTTCGTTCACCGCCAGACGCCGTAGCCGTTCGCGTTCCTGCGGGTCCTTGCGTCTGCGGAACGCCAGCGCCAGGCCGCCCGCCAGGGCCGCCGCCACCAGCACCGCCAGCAGGGCGATCCGCAGGTACTCGCCAGCCTCCATCGCGCCCACCTAGCCCGCCAGGGCCGCGGATTCCTGGAACGTTCTGGCGTAGTCCTTCAGAAACTGTTCCAGCCCCTTCTCGGTCAGCGGATGGTGGAACAGCATGTCGATCACCTTGTACGGCATGGTGGCGATGTGGGCCCCGGCCTTCGCCGACTCCATCACGTGCATGGGCGAACGCAGCGACGCGGCCAGCACCTGCGTCTTGAACTCGTAGTTCCGGTAAACGGTCAGAATGTCGCGGATCAGTTCTATGCCGGGCACGCCGATGTCGTCCAGACGTCCCACGAAGGGGCTGACGATGTAAGCCCCGGCCTTGGCCGCCAGCAGCGCCTGCGCTGACGAGAAACACAGCGTCACGTTTACGCGAATGCCCTCCCGGCTGAGGATGGAGCAGGCGCGAATGCCGTCCCGCGTGAGCGGCACCTTCACCACCACGTTGCGGTGAATGCGCACCAGTTCGCGGCCGTCCCGCACCATTTCGCCGGCCTCGGTGGAGACCACCTCGGCGCTGACGTCGCCGTCCACAATGGCGCAGATGTCGCGAATCTGCTCTTCGAGCGGCCGTCCTTCTTTGGCGATCAGGGACGGATTCGTGGTAACGCCGTCGATGATGCCCCAGTCCGCGGCTTTGCGCAACTCTTCCAGGTTGGCGGTGTCCAGAAAAAACTTCATTGACGGCTCCGTTCGACGGGTTGCGTTTTTGCGACGTCCACGATTATAACAGCGCAGCGGGCAAATGTTTTCACGGCGCCACCGCCTCCACCGCCGCGGACTTCTCGCTGGGGTTCCCGGCCTGGTCCACCGCGGTAATCGCGTACCGGTACCGTTTGCCCGCTTCAATCGCCTTGTCGGAGTAAACGGGCACGTCGGTCTCGGCCAGCTTCTCAAACGGCCCGTCGCCGGCGGCGCGGTAGATGACGTAGTTCTTAAAGTCGGTCTCGGTGTTGCGTTCCCACGCCAGTTCAATCGCGCCAATGCCGGCGACGACGGTCAGCCCGGCGGGAACGGCCGGCGGAAATGTGTCCTTCGGCGTCAGCACTGCGGAGGCCACTGTGTCGCTTTCGGCCCCGTCGCGCAGCGCCTGCACCCAGTATTTATAGGCGGTGCCCCAGACGATGGTGCGGTCCACGTACTCGGGTGTCTGGGCCTTGCCGGCTTCCAGCGGCTGCTTGTCGTCGGGGCCTTTGCGGAACACGCGAAAGGAATGCTCGGCGGCATCGCTCCAGGTGACGCGAACTCCCTCCGGCGCCGCCGCCGCTGTCACATCGGCCGGCGTGGCCACCGGCGCAACCACGTGGATGGTCACGAAATTCGACCATCCCGATGCGCGGCCTCTGTTGTTGAGCAGGCGCGCGCCAACGATCACGTCCTTGCCAATGAGCGCGGGCTCGAGCGGCGCCCAGGCCTCCACCGGCCCCGGCTTGTCGGCGGATTTCACCGTGGCGCGCGTGGCCGTCTCCGCCCACTTGTCCTCATTGAAGGGCTTCGCGGCGGGCCCGACGCGGACATCAGCGCCGCCGATCTTCGTCAGCACGCGCCCGTCGGTGGTCAGCGACGGCGCGGTGAACCGGACCACGATGCGGTCGCCGCGCTCGAGCGCGTTCAGATCGCTGGGCGCAACCGGAATGTGCGCGGAGGGATACACGGGCTCGCCCACGGTCCCGCAGGCGGCGAGCGAGAGGAGTAAAGGGAGTAGAAGGAGTAGAGGGAGTAAAGGAATCCGGGTCCCCGCTCCCTTTATTCCCCTTATTCCCCTTACTCCCCGTACTCCCTCTGTCCTCACAGTATGTACCGGCTCAGATCCTGGTCCTTCACGATATCCGCAAGCTGCTTGCGCACGTACGGCGAGTCCACGCGCACCGTCTTCTTCTTCAGGTCGGGCCCCTGAAAGGAAACCTCCTCCAGCAGCTTCTCCATGATGGTGTGCAGGCGGCGCGCCCCGATGTTCTCCGAACTCTGGTTCACCGTCGCCGCGAAGCGCGCAATCTCGCACACCGCGTCGTCGGTGAAGCTGAGCTTGATCCCCTCGGTGTCCATCAGCGCCACATACTGCTTCACCAGCGCGTTCTTGGGCTCCTTCAGAATGCGTACGAAATCCTCCTCGGTGAGCGATTTCAACTCCACGCGAATGGGAAAGCGCCCCTGCAATTCGGGGATCATGTCCGAAGGCTTGGAAACGTGAAACGCCCCCGCGGCCACGAACAGAATGTGGTCGGTGCGCACGAAGCCGTGGCGCGTGTTCACCGTGGTGCCTTCCACAATGGGCAGGATATCGCGCTGCACCCCCTCGCGGCTGACGTCCGGACCGTGGCCCCCCTCGCGGCCGGCAATCTTGTCCACCTCGTCCAGAAAGATGATGCCGTTCCGCTCCACCCGCTCCAGCGCCACCCGCGTCACCTGCTCCATGTCGATGAGCTTCTGCTCCTCTTCCTGGATCAGATAATCGATCGCTTCGGCCACCCGCATCTTGCGCTTCTTGGTGCGCCCCCCGAACATTCCGGCAAAGACATCCTTGAGGTTGATGTCCATCTCCTCCATGCCCATGTTACCGGCAATCTCCAGCGTGGGGCCGCGCTCCTTCACGTCGATCTCCACGTTGCGCTCGTCCAGCTTGCCCGCCCGCAATTTCTCCCGCAGCTTCTCCCGCGTGCGCTCCACGCTCTCGGACGGCTCCGGCTGCGGCGGCATCAGCAGATCCAGCAGCCGTTCCTCGGCGTTGTGCTCGGCGCGCTCGGCCACTTCCTCCAGGCGCTCCTCGCGCACCATGTCGATGGCGATGTCCACCAGGTCGCGGATCATCGATTCGACGTCGCGGCCCACGTACCCTACTTCGGTGAACTTGCTGGCCTCCACCTTGAGGAACGGCGAGTTGGCCAGCTTGGCCAGGCGGCGCGCGATCTCCGTCTTGCCCACGCCGGTGGGGCCGATCATGAGGATATTCTTGGGCATCACCTCGTCGGCCATCTCCGGGTCCAGTTTCTGGCGGCGGATGCGGTTGCGCAGGGCGATGGCCACGGCGCGTTTGGCGTCGGCCTGGCCCACCACGTATTTGTCGAGCTCCTGGACAATCTCGCGCGGCGTCATTTCGTCCAGCAGGATGTCGTCGCCGTTGGCCTGAGCGGGCAGATAGATCACCATGGTTCAGAGCTCCTCGAACGTGAACTTCTCGTTCGTGTAAATGCAGATGCGCCCGGCGATGGTCATGGCCTTCTCGGCGATCTCCCGCGCGCTCATCTTCGTGTTCTCCATCAGCGCGGTGGCCGAGGCCGTGGCAAAAGGGCCGCCGGAGCCGATGGCCGCCACGTCGTTGTCGGGCTCGATCACGTCGCCGTTGCCGCTGACGATGTAGGTCTTTTCGGTGTCGGCCACCAGCAGCAGGGCTTCCAGATGGCGCAGCACGCGGTCGGTCCGCCATTCCTTGGCCAGTTCCACCACGGCCCGCGGCAGGTTGCCGTTGAACTGCTCCAGCTTGCTTTCAAAGCGCGCGAAGAGGGCGAAGGCGTCGGCGGTGGAACCGGCAAAACCGGCCAGTATCCGCTCGTTGTACAGGCGGCGCAGCTTCCGCGCCGTGGACTTCAGCACTTCCTGGCCCAGCGTCACCTGCCCGTCGCCGGCCATCACAACCTTGCCGTCGCGGCGCACGCACAGGACGGTGGTGGAACGAATCTTCTGTTTCATGGGAGACTTCCCACAGTGTACCGCGCCAGCCGACGGTATTATTTTTCTTGACAGTCCATGCTGTCGGTTGTAGCATCGCCTCATGCCCGCCGCGCTGGGAATCGTCGACGACCCCGAAGCCGCCGCAGCGCTGCTGAAGCCCTCCCGCATCCGCATTCTGGAACTCCTGGCCGAGCCCGACTCCGCCTCCGGGGTGGCCCGCCGGCTCTCCATGCCCCGCCAGCTCGTGAATTATCATCTGCGCGAGCTGGAAACGGCCGGCCTGGTGGAATTCGTGGAGGAGCGCCGCAAGGGCAACTGCACCGAGCGGCTGCTGCGCTCCAAAGCCCGCTCCTGGCTGATCGATCCCGGCAGCCTCGGCTCGCTCGGGCCCAATCCGGACGCCATTGCCGACCATCTCTCGTCGGCATTCCTGGTGGCGTCCGCGGCGCGGCTCATCAAAGAGGTGGCGGGACTGCGCCGCCGGGCTGAGCGCGCCGGCAAAACGCTGGGCACGCTGACGCTGGAATCCAACATCCGCTTCCGTTCGCCCGCCGACCGCGCCGCCTTCACCGCGGAGCTGACCGAAGTCTTCGCGCAACTGGTGGCGAAGTATCACGACAAAACCGCGCCCGGCGGCCGAAGTTTCCGGCTGATGCTGGGCGCATGGCCATCCCTGCCCGAAATGCCAATCCCCGACGAGGAGGAAACAAATGAGCGCCCCCGAAACGCGCCACCACGAAACCGTCATTGAAATCCCGGCTCCGGTAGAGGAGGTCTGGAAAGCCATCACCGAAGCCAGCGAGGTCCAACGCTGGTTCGCCCCCGAAGTTCGTACCGACCCGCGCGAGGGCGGCGAGTACTTCGCATCCTGGGGACCCGGCATGGATGGCGCGGGCGTCATCGAGGTCTTCGATACCCCGCATCATCTGCGCGTGGTCTCCAGCCGGGTGGACCCGCCCGTCCGCATCGCCCAGGATTTCTACCTCGAGGGCAAAGGCGGCGTCACCGTTCTGCGTCTGGTGCATTCCGGTTTCCTCAGCACCGCCGACTGGGATCAGGAATACAACGGCACCAAAGCCGGCTGGCCGGTGTTCTTCCGCGTCCTGCGCCATGCCCTCACCCGCCACCGTGGAGCCGTCGCCCGAAACACGGACCTGTACGCCCTCTCCAGCGAGCCGATTGGCCGCGTCTGGGAACTGCTGGCGCCGTTGCGCCCGTCCGCCCTCGAAGGCGAGAAGCCGCCGCTGGTGGTCTGGTGGATCTGGCCCGAACAGAACGACGCTCTGGTGCACCTCGCCTGCTCGCCGTATGGTGCGCAGACCGGAGTCTGGCTGCACGTGGCCACGTTCGGCCTCTCCCCGGAAGCCGCCGCGGCCATCCGAACCGGCTGGGACCAGCGCCTGAAGGCCATATTCCCGGAACAAACCTCCGGCACTTGTGCGTAAGATAAAGTGCTATGACACGCGGTGCACTCGCTGTTCTGGCAGCCTCGCTGGCTCTGCTTACGGCGGGCTGCGTCATCAACGACACCCAGGATCACTGGACCCGGCATTCCCGGCAGAGCGTGGAACTCGGCCGCGCCGAGAGCGTCCGCGCCGACATCGAGATCGGCGCGGGCGAGTTGCACATCCGCGGTGGCGCCGAAAAACTTCTTGAGGCCGACTTCACCTACAATCACGACGACTGGAAACCCGAAGTCATCTATGACGGCGGCAGCTTTCGCGGCATGCTGACCATCAAACAGCCCCAAAACGTCCATTCCATCGGCCACGTCAATTACCGCTGGGACCTCAGCTTCAACGACGAAGTGCCGCTGGATTTCCGCATCGAGTGCGGCGCGGGCGAAAGCAAGCTCGACCTCGGGCGGCTGAACCTGCGCAGCCTCGAAGTGAACATGGGCGTGGGCCGCATCGAGGCCGATCTGCGCGGCCGTCCCAAACGCGACTACGACGTGAAGATCGACGGCGGCATCGGCGAGGCGGTGGTGTACCTGCCCAGCACGGTGGCCATCGTCGCCGACGCCCACGGAGGCATCGGCGGCATCGACGTGCAGGGCCTGCACAAGAGCGGCGACCGCTGGGTCAACGACCTCTACGAAAACGGCCGGAACGGCCCCACCATCCACGTGGCCGTCAACGGCGGCATCGGCTCCATCAAGCTCCGCGCGGATTAGCGGCGTTCATCCACATCAATCCGCCGGCAATGGTAGTGACAGCTGGATTCTGGCAGGAAAAGGCCAAAGCCGCCCGGCTCTCTTCCGAGCGGCCCAATCGGCATCAGAGATCCGTCTATTGAATTCTGGTGCCCACGGCGGTGATGTTGAACGCGGGGCTGCTCACGGCGATGTCGATTTGGGAGTACTGCCAGCCGGCGAACGAGTTTTGGCTGTATTTTGCCAGAACGAAAAAGTTGGTAAGCCCCGGTGACTGACCGTCGGGATAGGTGAAGGACGCCTGGCCCGTGCAATCCGCATTCACCGAGTAAGTGCCCACCCCGGGTCTCCAGCCGACAGCGGGCACGGTGCCATTGATAGTGACGTGATCCACTGATGTGAGCCCCCCCTTGCCGTCAAAGTGCGTCAGATTCACCCCGTTGACGGGGCCGGCTTCGGGTCCCGCTATGATCGCCCCGGTGATCCTGATCGAGTAGTCTCCGGTGAGGCTGGAATTGGAGCAAGCCGTTTGCGCGTGGGCCGGGACCGCCGCAGCGGCTCCCAGAACCAGCAGAACCGCTCCTAAATGTCTTACGAGTTTCATGTGTGTGTTTCCTTTTTCCGGGTGGCCTGCGTGGCTGCCCAGGAGGATCATCGTCTTTTGCGAGCCCGGCTCTCAATTCCCCATGTCGGGAATCTGTCTTCCCTCATAAA
>CAYVPZ010000240.1:0-7182 GCA_964453955.1 uncultured Solibacteraceae bacterium
CGCCCCGGTGGCGCTGCCCGACGTCATGAAGTAGCCGGCCCGCGCGATCGCCACTCAGCGGGACTCTAGTAGTTTGGCGGCGTCGAAGAGCCCCGGGACATCCTCTTCGCTGTAACCGTTAGAGCTGTAGCCGGAACCCGTAGTCCCTCCGTTGTAGGACGTCGAAGAGGCCCCGGGCAGCATCTTCACGGTGACCACCACGGGCTCCTCGGTCTGGCTGCGCAGCCTTTCGGCGAGCCGCTGGAGGAAAGAATCCATCTCGGTGACGCTGTCGCGCAGGTCCTCCAGCGTGGCGCCCAGTTCCTCGACATTGGCCACCGGGGCTGCCGAATACGCGGGCTGACCGGCGAACGGCACTTGCGGCTGTCCGGGTTGCTGCGGGGCCGCGGGAGTCTCCTGCCGCGCCTTCAGCAACTCGCTCAGTTCATCCAGCTTTTGCGTGGTTTGACTCTGTTCCAGATACTGTTGGGCGAGATCGAAGTGGCGCGACCACGCGTCGTTCATCTCACCGCGCAGCTTCTCGATCGCCTCGGTCGATTGGCGTTCTCCCTCGGCCAGCTTGCGGGATTTTTCAGCCTCCGTCTCGGCCGTGTTTCGCGCCATGCCATCGAGCGTGCGCCGCAGATCGGTGAGCGCGCCAATGAGCGTCTCCTCGCGCGGGGCTGCCGCTTCAACGGCGGCTGGCTGGGCCGCCAGGGTCGCCACCGGTTGCATCAGCGGAAGCAGACGCGCCCGGCAGAAGTTCTCGACGGCCAGCAGGAGAGTCTTTTCCTTCTCCATTACCCACGCGAGGGCGACCATTACGACCAGGCTCAACACCAGGGCCAGCAGAGCCGTATCGAACGAACCCGCCAGGCTCGACGTAGTTCTGGCCAGCGCGGCCCGGATAGCCTCGGGCTGCTGCTGCGTCGACGAAGCGGAAAGTGCGGACTGCTCCAGGATCTGCCGGATGGCCATCACCGTGCCGGCAAAACCGAGAATGGGAATGGCATACAGGAACACTCGCGCCGGCGCGTGACTGGCGTCCAGTTCCGCCAGCGCGGCATCGCCGTCCACGGCCAGTTCCTCGGCGGCTGCCGCCGCGTTATGCGAGGACCGAAAGCGCGCGATTGCCTTCTCGATCCGGCGAGCCAGCTCGCCGTCACCGTACCGCGCGGCCGCGGCCTTCGCGGCGCCGATCACCTCCCGTGCACCTTCCTCGGTTTCGAGCGACGCGGACGGCGCGATGGACGTACCGGCGATCGAGCGCTCGCGCTTCAACGCGTTCCACCAGTCCGCGAACAGGCCCGCGAGGGACCAGACCGTCAGCAGCAGGCACACGTACAGGGCCCAGCGGCCGACCGCCTGCTCGGGGAGCGCGAATCCCGTGGGAAACGGCGTGGGCGCCACGATCAGCGCGAAATAGAATAACGCCGAGAACAGCACGGCCCCGACTGCCTGCGTCAATACCCGCGCCCGCCGCCGGATGGAGGTGGCGCTGTTTTTTTGGATTTTCGATTTAGTTTTCAACGTTACCTTCCAATTTGTTGGCGATAGAGCTGGCCAGATCCGGCCGCACCCGGATATGCAGTTCCACGCGGCGGTTCGCCGGGCTGTCCAGGTCCTGACGGTTCAGCGGATGGGCATCGCCCCGGCCAGTGGCCGAAAGCAGATCGAGAAAACACGCGCGGTCCGTTCCCAAAGCGCTCAGGCTCTCCGACACCACGGCCATGGAGCGCTGCTGGCTCAGAATGAGGTTCTCCTGCTTGTCGGTGTTCTCGTCACCGCTGCCAAAGCCTTTCTGGTCCGAATGCCCCTCCACGACGATGGTGTCGATGTACCCTCTGACGTCGTTCCGGCAGAGCGTCGAGGCCAGTCTGGGCATGGTGTCGTGCAGGTAGGCCTTGCCCGGCGAGGACAGGTCGGCTCCGCCCTCGGAGGCCTTCGCTTCCTTGAAGCTCATCAATTCCTGCGGAACCACGACCACAATAACGTCTCCGTCCTGCCGCATCTTCTCGCCCGCGTTGAACACGCGCGCCGCGTAGAGCCGGTTGGCGACGGATTCGACCGTGCGTGCCGTGCGCATTGCCTGGCTGTTCAGTTTGGCCACCAGCAGCAGAATAAAGA
The DNA here is from genome assembly GCA_964453955.1 of uncultured Solibacteraceae bacterium. Classification (GTDB taxonomy): domain Bacteria; phylum Acidobacteriota; class Terriglobia; order Bryobacterales; family Bryobacteraceae; genus CAWACP01. Next base: position 2,107 of record CAYVPZ010000240.1, read on the forward strand.
TCACCAGCAGCGACGTCATCAGGTCCGTCAGCGAGCTGGAAATGTGGTCGCCGGCGCTGGAACGCTTCATTGCCGCAGCCTCCGGATGCCCCTGTCCAGGGTGCTGCCGAGGACTCCCAGGCGGCCCGAGAACTCTTCGACGTCGCTGGCCAGCGAGGCCGCTATTCGCGGCACGGACTGATTGGCGACGGAGACCATGTCCAGAAACGCGGCGATCTTCGTGTTCAGACCCTCCAGCGACGCCGCCTGGCGGGCCGCCAGCGCCTGCACATCCAACTGGATGCGCGTGGCGGTGATGGCCGGAATCAGGCGGGAAGCGGCTTCCAGAAGGTCTTCATAGGCGTTCGACAGCCGCCGTTCGCACCATTTGCGCTCGATCAGCACAAATGCGATGCTGAGGGCCAGACCGATGATGGAGGATACGAACTTGCCCGCCAGTCCTTCAATCAACTCTTTGATCCCGACCACGGTCTCGGTGTTGTTGGCCACGCTGACGTGCAGGCCGGTCAGGGCCACCAGAATGGAGATGAAGGTCAGCATGAGTCCCAAACCAGTCAGGATGCCGGGCACGGCCTGGTAGAACGAGCCATGGTAATAACGCTCGGTAACGCTTTCTTCGCGCAGTATTTCGCGCGGTGAGGTTCCCAGATAGAAGCCTTTGACGCCCTCGGGAGTGACGTAAGCGACGACATTCTCCTCGATGCCCAGCCACCAGCTCCGGCACGGCTCGGACAGGGCTCGGCAGCGTCCGCGCACCTCCTCGAAAAGCGTAGGCGCGAGGCCGCGACCCCGCTCGGTTCCCCCGGCCGGCGCGAAGGAACGCAGCACGGACCCCAGGTTTCTCAACGCGCGATAAGCACGCCAGGATTGCTGTAACATCCTGGCCAGCAGAACGCTAAAGAGCGCGAGAAGGCCCGCGCAGGCTATAAGAATCGGTGTTGGGATGGCGATCATGTCATCAAACCCTGGCGACTTGGTCACTTTAACATGGGACGGGCGAAAATCAACCACCACCGAAAGGCCGAATTAAGTTAGAAAACTGGCGCGGTCCGATGACCACATACAATTGAAAAAGAAAGGTTTATCCGCGCGCCAGCGTAGCGTCTCCGGGGTCCGATTTCGTTTCATCGGATTTTTTATGCGCCCTGCTAAGGCGTTTATCGAAAGCTTCCGGGCAATTCTTCCGGAAGTCGATGGCGGTGAAAAAACTCGCTAAAGTCACCATTGGGCCCCGCCGATAGCCACTCCAGCGTAGGGGGATACGCTAATGGCACTCAAACAAGAAACCACGGTCAGGATTGCTTCCGCGGATCGCCTGCCCCGGCCCTTCCGGCGGCGATTGGCCCCCGCCGGGCACGACATCATGCGGCCCCCCGTGGGCTGGACGCCGCTGGCCATGGTGCTAGCTGGCGTGCTGGTGCTCGCCGCTTGCGTCAGCACGATGGGATTCGCACTGGAGAAGTCTTTGCCGCCGCTGCCGCGAGAAGCCACGCGGCACGTGACGCCGCCTGTGGTGCGCCCGGAACCCGATCCACGCGCGGCGATGATGGCCCAACAGCGCGAGCTGGAGTCGCTGGATAAGGAGTTGCGCGACACGCACCAGCGCATTCAGGAGCTGGAGTGGAAGGAGCGGCCAGGTCCCCAGCGCATCGTTGCGCTGAACCAGCAGCAGAATCAACTCACCCATCTGATTGAACAACGGCGGGCGGCGTTGCGGGCAGCGGAAGACGCGGCGCGCCGTCAGGCCGAACAACAGCAGGCGGCGCGGCAGCGGCTTGAGCGTCTGCGGGCCGAGGCCGCCGAGCTGGAGCGGCAGATCGCCGCGCTGAACAAGAATGTGGGCGAGGCGCAGGAGGCGAGGCGCGCGCAGGCCGCGCTGGAACGCCGTTCGCCGCAACTGGTGGAGTGTGTCCAGGGCGCCGTCATTCTGCAGCCGCAACACACCCAGATCCCCGTCGCCGATCTGCGCGGCGGCGCCTTCCTTGCCGCAATGATTGGCCGCGGCGCGAACTTTCTGGTGACGCCGGATGGAATCGACAGCTTCCTGGCCGCGCGCGCCATCGCCCGAGCGGCGGGCATCACAGTGGGCTACGAACCGATTCTCCCGAGGAGGAATCCATGAAGCTGCACCGCGTGGCGTTGCCGGACCCCCTGCTGCTGTTCCTGATCGCGCTCATCGGCGGGGCGCTGTGGCTGTTGAACCCGGTTGCGGATGCCGCCGCGCTGTTGCATCCGGACACTCCACGGGTTGCTGTTATCCACCCGCCGGTTCCGGCGCCGCGCACGGAACCCCTGCAACCGCCGAAGGCGCCGGATCTGGCGGCGGTGCGCGCCCAACTGGAAGCCGCCGAGAAGGAAATGCGCGAGCGCGCCGCGACGCTGGATACGCAGAACGCCGAAATCGACGTGCTGCAACGCCGGGTGGATGCTCTTCGCGCCGAGCTGGCAGCCCTCGAAGCGCACCGCTCACCGGTGGACCCGGCCGCCGCGACTGCGCTTTCGACGGAGGAAACCCGCGCCGAGGATCTGGTGAAACAGCGCCAGATGGAGGAATCCCATCTTGCCTCCGAGCTGGCCAGCCTGAAGACCGCGCTGGAGGCGACGCCGTCGGTAGCGCGGCGGGTTCCGCGCGCGGTCGGCGCGTCGGCGAAGCTCCCCGTCCTTATCGACTTAAGCGGCAATCGCATCGCCCCGGTAACACCCGAGTTCTTCCACTTTCCCATGCTCACCTTGTCTCCCGACCTGGTGGCAACGCGTAAGAGGCCGGGAGAGACCATCGCGGAGGCACGCGCCCCGGGCAGCCAGTTTGCGCGGTTCCTCTCGAAGACCCCGACCGACACCCGGTTCATCTCCTGCCTGCTGAATCGCGATTCCTTCGAGGCCTATTTTGCGGTGCGGGATATGGCTACCCGCGCGGGCTTCGACATTGCCTGGGAGGCGGCCGACACCAGCAGCGGAAAGATCACCATCCAGCGGGTCAAGCTGGTGTCGAAGCAACGCTCGGCGGGCGCCGCGGTGGCGCTGCCCGACGTCATGCGGTAGGCTGCGGACATTTGCCGCTGAGAACTCGCCTTCCCCTCGCGCACTAATCGGTATCGGAAGTACACGTCCCATGGTCCGTATCCCCGCTCTCATTCTGTTCTTCGCGGGACTGGTTGCCGCGCAGACGCCCGATCCGGCGTGGGCGACGCTCGACAGCGCCTACCGCGCGCTGAACGCTCGCGATTACGACACCGCCGTCGCGGACTTCCAGAAGGCCGTCGCGCTGGCGCCCACCCGCCCCGCCATCCATAAGGATCTGGCGTATACCTTGCTCAAGGTGGGCGATAACGAGGCTGCGCGCGACCAGTTCGGCGAGGCCATGCGCCTCGATCCGGCCGACGACCACGTCGCCCTCGAGTATGCGTTTCTCTGTTACGAGACGAAGGAACAGGCCGAGGCGCGGCGCATTTTCGAACGCATCCGCCGCACCGGCAACTCCACCGCCGAACAGGCCTTCCAGAATATCGACCGGCCGCTCGGGGAAGGCATCGCGCGCTGGAGCAGGGCGCTCGAATCCGAGCCCGATAACTTCAGCGCGCATCGCGAGCTGGCCACGCTGGCCGAACAGAGGGACGAGCTGAAGCTGGCCGCCGAGCACTACGAGAAAGCCTGGCGCATCAAGCCCAGCGAGCGGGAACTGCTGCTGGACATGGGGCGCGTCTGGCAGAGGCTGGGGGCAACGGAAAAAGCCCATGCCGCATTACTGGCCGCTTCGCGCGGCGCACAACCCCGCGTCCGCGAGCGCGCTACTGAGCTGCTGCCTTCGCGCTATCCTTACGTCAACGAGTTTAAGAAGGCCCTGGAATTAGATCCGGGTAATATTGAACTGCGGCGCGAACTGGCCTATCTCTATCTGGAAATGGGGAACGGGACCGAAGCCGACCGGCAGTTCGAAGTGCTGCACCAGCAGGCGCCCGACGACCGCCTTTCCACCGCCCAGCTCGGGTTGCTGAAGCTGGGCAGCGGCGATGAGGCCGGGGCGCGCCCGCTGCTGGAATCGGTCCTCAAGGGCGATGACGACGATCTGGCCGACCGCGTACGCACCGCGCTGAAGTACCCGCAGACCCTGAAACATCGCGGTGAAACGCCGCCGCGCCAGGTGTCCAGCGAAGCGAAGGTGCTGGCCGACAAGAGTTACGCCGCCGGCTACATGAAGGACGCGCTGAAGTATTACACCATCGCGCACGAGACCGATCCGGTGGACTTCAGCGTGATGCTAAGGCTCGCCTGGGCCTACAATATCCTGCACGACGATCCGGACGCCGAGCGCTGGTTCCGGCTCGCGCGGCAAAGCCCCGATTCCGACGAGGCAAAGCAGGCCAGTCAGGCTTTCCAGAATCTGGAAACCTCCAACGAGCGCTTCCAGACCACGGTTTGGGTGTTTCCGTTTTTCTCCACGCGCTGGCACGACCTGTTCGCTTATGGCCAGGCGAAGACGCAGACGCAGATCGGGTCTTTGCCGGTGAGCGCCTACTTTTCCACGCGCTTTGACGGCGATACCGACGTGACCACCGGTCCCGTAGCCGGCGGCATGACCCAGCCGCAATATCTGTCGGAGGACTCCTTCATCCTCGCCTTCGGTCTGGCCACCCATCCGTGGCACAGCCTGACGGCGTGGGGCGAAGCGGGGGAAGCCATCAAGTACCTCGACAGCCGGCACGACGTGGGCGACATGATCCCCGATTATCGGGCGGGCCTGTCGTGGGCGCGGGCGTTCGGGCACGCCGCGGCCGGCGGCCAGGGCCTGTTCTCGGAAACCAACGACGACCTCGTGTTTGTCAGCCGCTTCTCCGACGACACCATGATCTACTCGCAGAATCGCGCCGGTTTCGGCTTCAGCAAAGTGCAGTTCTACTGGAATGGCAACATCACCACCGACATCGAGCGCCTGTACTGGGCCAATACGGTGGAAACGGGTCCGGGCCTGCGCTTCCACGTGCCCGAGACACCGCGGACTCTCCTGTTCTCCGTCAACGGGCTGCGCGGCGCGTATCTCACCAATGAAGACAACCCGCGCCGTCAGAACTACTTCGA
>CAYVPZ010000241.1:0-7171 GCA_964453955.1 uncultured Solibacteraceae bacterium
GAGTTTGCCGGCGAGGTTAATCATGACAGAGCCACCCCAGTTCGGCCCATGTTGCGAACCATCGTTCCAGCAACGGCGGAATCGCTTCGGCGGGGTGCGCGCTCCCGGCGAAAGCCGCTTCAATGGCTTCCCCGACCGGTGCGCCCCGCTCGATTGCCTGCAACAGATGGAATTCCTCGCGCGCGAGCCGCCGGTAGTAGACCATGCAGTCCATGCGATGCACGGCGAGGTAAATCTCCTCGGCCTTGAGCCGGACGGCATAACGGCGCACGCCGCGCTGGCGATTCATGCTTACGGCATTGCTGGCCGTCCCATGCTCCTCCAGATCCGCGTTGACGCGTATCCGCAGGTTGTCCACCGGGTAGCGCAGATGAAGCAGCCGCACGTAGGGTTGCAGAGCGGCACGAAAATCGGGGCCGAGCTCCAGCAGGTCTTCCGGGCCCAGCACCGGGGCCGCGCTGTTATCGAACGCCTCAATGTGCGCCCACTCCAGGCGAACCATGTCCAGCGCGAGTTCGGGTACGCGGCCGGCGTATTGCGGATGGCACCGCAGCCACTCTTCCAGACGCGATCCCAGATTCCGCAGCGTGAAGGACCGCGACGGGCATTCGGCAATATATTCCCGCGATAAGCGGTCAAATGCGCGTTTACCAACGATCGCGGCGAGGCCTGGAAAATCCTCGGCCAGCGAATCGAGAACACGATACCAGTACTGGCGGTTGTAGATTTCGAGGCGCTCCAGGGCGGACAAGCGGTCGTTCGGCTTGACGAACTCGGCGTCCGCGGGCCGGTTCCGCGTGTTGTCGGAAGCCGCGAGCGGACGCATCACCGCCGCGCCCATGCGCTGCTGCAATTCCTGCAAGGTCATGGGGCCGCCACCGCCGGAACGGGCATGTGGCGCTCGGCTTTGCGCGCCTCGGCGTGCACCTCGTCGAAAGAGGGAATGCGGTCGTCCCATTCGAGCAGCGTAGCCGTTGGCCCAATGCGCCGCACCGCCTGCTGGTACAGTTTCCAGACCGGATCGATGACCGGATGATCGTGCGTATCGAGGATATACTTCTCGAACTTCGAATGGCCGGCAATGTGGATCTGGGCGACTCGTTCGGCTGGCACGCTGTTCACATATTCGCTCGGATCGAAGGAATGGTTACGCGAGGAGACGTAGATGTTGTTCACGTCCAGCAGGATTCCGCAGTCGGCGCGCTCCACCACCTCGTTGAGGAACTCCCACTCGGTCATCTCGGAAACGTGGAATTCGGCATAGCTGCTGACGTTTTCCACGGCGATCGGCGCCTCCAAATAATCCCGCGCTTCGCGGATTTTCCGGGCCGTGACCTCGGCCGCCTCGAACGTGTAGGGCATGGGGAGAAGATCGTGCGTGTATCGTCCGTCCACGCTTCCCCAGCAAAGGTGATCGGTCAGCCAGGGCGTCTTCGTGCGCCGGACCAGCGCCTTCAACCGCCGCAGGTGCTCGCGGTTGAGCGGATCGGCCGAGCCGAAGTACATGGAGACGCCGTGCTGGACCACGCGGTATTGTTCGAGGATCCGGTCGAGCACGTCCAGCGGACGTCCGCCGTCCACCATGAAGTTCTCGGAGATAATCTCAAACCAGTCCACCAACGGTTTGCGTTCGAAAATGTGCCGGTAGTGGGGTATGCGGAGGCCGATGCCGATGCCGTATTCGGTAAATCCGTTGAATCGATTCGCGGGCATGAATGTAGTTGAGGCGATGAGAACGAGGCCGGACCCAGCGGGTTCCGGCCCCGGAAAGCGCCGTACGCTCCCGAACTAGCTGAGCTTGGAGCCGTCGGTGGCGCAGCCACCCTTGCCCTTGCAGGAGTTTTTGCCCTTGCAGCCGTTGTCGCCCGTCTTGCAGCCGCCTTTGCCCTTGCAGGAGTTCTGCCCCTTGCAGGCGTGCTTGTCCGTGCTGTCGTCGTGCACCACCGAGCCGGCCAGCAGGCCCGCGGCGGCGCGCGTGGAGGTCACGCTCGAACCCGAATTTGTCGCGGTCATGGCGCCCGCGTTCACACGTGCCATCGTGCCGCCAAGCAACCCGGTGAAAGCGGCCGTAAGTACCAGAGAACTCTTCGAAATCTTCATGAAACAACTCTCCTCAATTCTGTTCTTAGTCGACTACCTGGTCGCCCGGTCCGGTGTTGAGTGAGAACCGGCACCAGGTCCCCGCATTGTCCTATACGGGACGTGCCAACGCAACGGATGTTTCCACGGATTTTGAGACCGTATCCTGGCTAACCTTCGTTCCTGCCCGGGCGGATGATTTCCTGCCTCGCGGGATACAATCCAGCTCCATATGGCAAACCGCAACAGTACCAGCTCCTCGGGGCCAGCGGCGGGATGCTTCCGACGCTCCCGGTGCGTCCGCCGAAGTTAATCCGTCGGGAACAATGCAACAATCTGTAACCGTTTACAACATATTCTGTTCTATTATTGAAAGAAGGGGCGTTACTATTGCGGGAAGGGCACGGGACCGCGCGCGATATCAGTCTGGAGAGAGCCAGGTGGGACGCTATTCCCGACGAAATCGTGGTGGAGCATATCCGCGAGGGTCAGGCCGCGCTGTACGAGATCCTGATGCGCCGGTATTGTCAGCGCCTCCATCGGGTGATTCTCTCCATCCTGCGGGACGCCTCTGAAGCGGAAGAGGTCACCGGAGAGACATATGTTCGCGCCTGGCGCTATCTGGATCAGTTCGCCGGCCAGGCGAAGTTCTCCACGTGGCTGACGCAGATCGCGGTGTACGAGGCTCTGGCGCGGCTCCGCCAGCGCGCGCCCATGGATCGGCGCGAGGCGGTTCCGGAAGACGCCGCGCCGGAGCGCCAGAGTGACGATTACGAATCGAGGCTGATATTGGAACGCGCGATCAACTCGCTTCCCGACGGCTATCGGCCGGTGGTCGTGATGAGACTGGTGGAAGGGCTGAACGTGGCGGACACGGCAACCTGTCTGGATCTCCCGGAAGCGGCCGTCCGGACACGCCTGCACCGGGCGCGCTCCCTGCTCCGGCGAGAACTACAGGAGCGCGCCGGTGTCGTGGCCCCGCGGGCGTTCCCCTTCCACCCGTCGCGATGCGATCGCGTCGTGGATCGCGTGTTGGAGCGAATCGGCGCGACCGGTCCGGTCAGAACCTGAACTTCAGCCCCAGTTGAATGGTGCGCGGGCCTCCTCCGCCGAGAAACGGGTTTCCGGAGCCCACGTCGGGCGTAGCCGTAATCGCCATGGACCCGATACCGCGGCCGTTGGCGTCCGGCATGCCCCCGTTCAGGAAATCCAGACCGAAGGCCGGCAGCGTCGGATTGCTGAAATTCGGGTGGTTAAAGAGGTTGAAGAAATCCGCCCGGAACTGCACGTTAAGCCACTCGTGATATGTGCCGTTTTTTACCAGTGAAAAATCGAATTCCTTAAAAGGAGGACCGACAAAGGCGTTGCGTCCCAAATCGCCGAAATGCTGGGTTCCGGGAACGCAGGCCTGAGTAGCCGCATCCCAATCGCAGGGAACCGCGAACGCCGCAGCGTTCAGGTACGCATTGGGCAGGCTCTGACCGGCAAGAGGATTTCCCACCAGATCGGGCCGCCCGAAATACTCGCCGCTTCCGTTGAAATCCCCTTCGAACAGATAGTTGACGTTCACGGGCATGCCAGCCTGCAGCGTCACGATGCCATCCGCCTCCCAGCCCGAGAGAAGCGGCTTGAATTTCGACACTTTCGGGAGCGCGTACACGAAGTTCCCGGTAAATCGCTGGCGTATATCGAAGTTGGAGCTCGCTTTCTCGTTGTCGGCGTCAAAGCTGTTGTCGGGCTGCGCGGCGTTGGGAACGAAATCCTGACCGTCGCTGGCGTTATCGATCGAATGCGACCACGTGTAGTTCAGCGCCGCGTTGATGCCGTGGGTGGCCAGACGCAATGTCGATTGCAATCCGTTGTAATTGGAAACCGCCGTCGTTTGGATCTGGTTGATGTGACCAAACTCGGGATATGGCGCCGGGCCTCCAGCGACGGTCTGGTTCAGATCGAGGAAGCGGAACAGGTGCCGCCCGGCGGAACCGACATAGCCAACCTCCAGCACCATGCCGCCGGCCAGTTGTTGCTGGATGTTGAGATTGTAATTCTCGGCATAGGGAGTGCGCAGGTGCGGATCGACGGTGAACACGTCGCTGTTGCCGAAGCCGCTGAACACGGGGGGAGCGCACATGTTGGTGTTGGGCACGGCGATGTTCACCCCGCTGCACGGTCCAGGCGCCAGGGTGATGGCGGCGGCGCCGCTGAACAGAATCGGCGAAGGGCCGACGTCGTTGTAGGCGGGACCCGCATTGGGCGTGTTGTACGGCAACTGTCCCACGAAGAAATCCTGGGAGAAAGCGTCGTAGAAGAGGCCCCACCCGGCGCGAATCACCGTCTTCCCCTTGCCGCCCAGATCGTAGGCAAGGCCGACGCGCGGTCCGAAATTCTTGAAGTCGTGCGGATAAAGCTGCTTGACCAGTTGCGGGCCAGGAATGGAGGGATTGAAAACGCTGAAGAGGCCATTTTCCTCGCCGATCACTCCCATATAATCCCAGCGCAAGCCGGCGCTGAGAGTAAGACGCTGGGTCAGCTTGATGCTGTCCTGCACGTACAGGCCGTCGCTGTTTTGGTAAGTATCGCGGTGCGAATCGCCCTCGGCCGCGCTGCCGCCATCGGGCTCGCCGGCGAGGAAACTCGCCAGGTCCGGGAATTCCAGACGGCCGCGATCCCCGCTGTCGAAATAGCCGTTTACGAAAGTGCGCCGGAATTCGTAGCCCCATTTCAAATTGTGTTTTCCGGTATTATAGGACATGTTCGCGAAGTACTGCCAGTTGGTATCGACGCGGCCGCGGGGAAGCGAGCTGTTGGCGCCCAGCGTGGCCTCGCCACTCACCAGAATGCTGGGCAGTCCCGTGTCGTTCCCCTGCACCGTGTTTAATCCGATGGAGCGCGGATCGAAGCTGGCGTCCTCGGGCGTGAAATCTTCGTAGAAGCGATTGTACCCGGCGCGCAGCTCCAGCAGCAGGCGCGGCGAAAAGACGTGGGTCTCCGACAACGACACCAGTTGCACGCGGGTGGGGGTGATGGTGTTGTAATTGGGAAGGTCGCCGCCGCCCACCAGGGCGAGAGGATAGCTCTGGGTTCCGTTGCCGAAATAATAGCGTCCGGTGAACACGTCCCCCGCGCCGAAATGATAATCGACCTTGCCGATGAGGCTGTCGATGGTGTTGGTGAAGGGGGTCATGGCCAGCAGGTTGTTGCCGTTCGCATCCATGGGCATGTTCGGCGCGGGCCAGGGATTCCGCGCCATCAGGTTGGCGATGATGGGGTTCTCTCCGCCGGCCTGGACCACCGTGGGGGAGGCCAGCGCCGCCGCGATATCCTGCGTGGTGGGCACGTGGGCGAGCGAGGAAATGCCGCCATACTCGCGCTGTCCCTCATAAGCGAAGAAGAAGAACACGCGGTCCTTCACGATGGGCCCGCCGAGGGAGCCGCCGAACTGGTTGTTGTGAAATGGATTCTGCACCACGTTCGTCGTGTTGAAGAAATTGCGCGCGTCCATGGCATTATTGCGGAACAATTCGAACGCGTTCCCGTGAAAAGCGTTCGTGCCGGATTTGGTGACGATGTTCACGATGGCCCCGGAGTTGCGCCCGAACTCCGCGTCGGCGTTGGAAATCACCGGGATCTCCGCCAGAGCGTCGATGGGCAGCAGCGTGGCCGGCGTGCCGAAGACGCCCGATTCGTTGATGGCCGGATCGTTGCGGTAGCCGTCGTTCATGTCGGTGCCGTCGAGCAGATAGTTGTTGGAGCGGCCGCGGTTGCCGTTCATGCTGAAGCTGCCGAAGGAGCCGGGAGAGTCCGAGGCTGAGGAAGGATCGGCGTTCGCCCCGGGAACCAGCATCACGGCTTTGCCAAAGTCGCGGCCGTTCACCGGGAGTTCGGCGGCCTGTTCGCCCTCGACGGTGCCGCCGGTGGTATCGGAGTTGGTTTCCACCAGCGGAACGGTGGCCACCACTTCCACCACCTCCCTGGTCTCGCCGGGCGCCAGAGCCAGATCGGCGCGAACCGCGGCGCCCACGGTCACGGTGATGCCGGACACCACCTGCTTCTGAAAGCCGGCTTTTGTCGCGCTGATGCTGTAGACGCCCAGCGGCAGCTCGGTGAAAGCGTAGTTGCCGACGGCATCGGTGGCGACGTGGCGGCTGAGGCTGGTTTCGGTGCTGAGAACAACGACCTCGGCATCGGGCACTCCGGCGCCCGAGGAGTCGAGAACGGTCCCCTGAATGCCGCCACGGAACGTCTGGGCAGACAAGCCACAGGCCGTGAGCAGGATCGAAGCGATCAGGATTGCGGCGCGGTTCCGGGAGGAACCGGTAGAGTTTGATGGCTGGGATAGCATGGGTTTGTCCTCCGGCAGAACAGGTCAGGCGGCCCGGAAATGAGTACAAGAATACTGGAAAGCGCGAATCCGGCGGCGTGGGCAGATCCTCGGCGAGCACGACCCCAACTGAGTCCGTGAGTGAGTCCATCATATAACGAAATGGGGTGGATTGTTACAACGGTTTTCGGGGGGAACGGCACAACCCAGATGTCACTGCCATCCCACGCCGCGAGAGCGCTTGTCCCAGGAAGATGGAGGCCCGGCCAGGGCGATTCTCGACTGGTCGCGATGCCCCGCCGTGGAGAGCGTCCCCGGCAAGGTCCGCGGCGCGTGGGTGTTTCGGGATACCCGGCTGCCCGTTGCGACCGTCATCGAGAACCTTGAGGACTTGAGCGTCGAAGAAGTGATGGAGCAATTCGACGTCACGCGCGAGACGACCGCGCAGCGCGACCGCTCGTGTAGCTACAATTTTGGCGTTATACTGGGACTGGAATGTTGCGGTTCGAATGGGACCCAACCAAAGCCCGCGGCAATCGCGGGAAGCACCACGTCAGCTTCGATGACGCCATGCTGGTTTTCGAGGATCCATACGCGCTGTTCGAGCAGGACCGTAGCGGCCCAGCCGGGGAGTTGCGTTGGCAGGCGCTGGGCCTGGCTGGAGGAGTGATCGTGCTCCTGGTGGTTCACACCTCACGAGAACAAGGCTGGGACGAGGTAATCCGCATTATCTCGGCCCGCCGCGCCACCCGAAAGGAACGAAACCGTTAT
>CAYVPZ010000242.1:0-7162 GCA_964453955.1 uncultured Solibacteraceae bacterium
GCGAGAACGCGCTCACGCGCCGTTCAAGCGACGTCACCTCGTCCACCACGATCTGCGCGGCCTGCTGCAAAAACTCCGGCTGGTTATCGCTCCCGCGCGCGGCAATCTCCTCCATGGTCAGGCGGATCGGCGTCAGTGAGTTCTTCACCTCATGGGCCATTTTCCGCGCCACCGCCTGCCAGCTTTCCAGACGCGTGGCCTGCACCAGACGGTCGCGGGCGTGCTGCAACTCGGAGGTCATGCGGTTGAATGCGCTCACCGCCGCGCCGATTTCGTCGTCGCTGGACGGCGTGACCCGGTATTCCAGATTTCCGCCGGCCACCTCCGACAGCCCGCTGGTCAGCTCCCGAATCGGCTGGCTGATGCGGTGCGCCCAGTAGACCACCACCGCCAGCGATGCCAGCCACACCGCGATGGCGATCACCAGAAACGTGCCGAAAAGGCCGCGGCGCGGATTGCCCAGCCGGTCGAGCGCCGCCCGCGAGCGGCTGTACACCGCCGAGAGCCGGCCCATGGACATGCCATGGAGGGGCATGGAGTACCGCAGCACGTCGTCGCCACGCCGCACCAGGTAGTCGAGCTGGTCTCCCTGGTTGCCCGCCAGCGCGAAGCTCTCATCCTCGCCGCCATCGTGGAAATCGCGGACGTCGGCGGGCCACTCGGCCGCCTGCGCCGCTGGATACACCACCGGCTCCACCTTCTTCTCGGCGACGTGCTGCTTCAGCAGCGTGCGCGCGTTGCGGTAGTACTCCCGGCCGGTTTGCGCCAGCGCCTGCGAGGTCTCGTCCAGTTCGCGGATGGCGTTGTATTCGAGGCTGCTGTTCAGCAGCGACAGCGACACCCAGAAGGTGATCCCTACCGGCGCCAGCGTGGACGCCGCAAACGCAAAGATGAGCCGGGTGCGCAGGCGCCTCATATCAGCGATCCAGATCTTCGAGGCGAAACGCGGTGGAGTCCAGGGTCCAGTGCTGCGGGTTTCTGGCCGGCCGTCCAAAAAGCTCGATCAGACTCTTCAGGCTGAGGCCCGGATCTTCACTCGCCGCGGCTCCCTCGGGCGAATCCTGCGCGCGGATCTCCAGACGGACCCACAGCTTGTCCCCCGGCGAGATCCCCGCCGTCGAAAGCGCCACGTTCTCCAGGCACCACTGCTCCACGCCGCTGGCCGAGAGTCCGGTCCGCCGGGCGCCGCGCACGCGCACCACCTTGAAATTCTCCTCCCAGAGGGCGTAGCTGACCACGAAGCGCTCCACGGTGCGGCGAAATGGCGTGTCGCGGGTTCCGCTGAACAGGGTCAACTGAAAATCGAAAGGCACGCTCATGCCGTCATGCAGGCGGATCAGTGGAAGCCCGAAGAGGAAATGGATGCGGGGCGCGGACACCTTCAGTTCGTCGTTTACGCGCATCACGTACAGGTCTTCGTTGGACACGCGCATCGGATACAGCTCTGCCGTGCACGCGACGGCAAAAAGCAGCGCGCGCCCGGCCAGCCGGGCTGTACGTGACCGTGCCAATAGACTCAGAAGTTCATACCCGCTACGAACATCGGCTCCAGATGACCCTGATCGAGCGGAAACGCCAACGCCAGCAGGAACTCGTTGTGTCCGAAGATGCCGAGGTTTCCTTCGAGGCCGGTCCCCACGGACTGTCTCGCCTCCACGCGTCCGCCGCGGTCCCACACCGCTCCCGTATCATAGAACACGCGCATCATGCGGTACTTGTACGCCAGCGACCCGTCCATGACCCGGGTCCCGCCCAACGGGTCGAGATTGAATTTGTCCCAGCCCTGCAGCGTGCTGGAATCGCCGAGCGCGAATCGCTCGAACATGGGCGCCGTCCCGGTGATGGCCCCGCCCTCGAAACCCAGCTCCAACTGGTGCCGGTCGTGCCCCGCCGTGTAGCTGGCTTTGACGCGATGCCGGGTGTACACGAAATCGGAACCCAGATCGCGGCTCGCCGCGCGCACGCTGTAGCTGGCCTCCACCGCCTGATTCAGTGACGAACTCTCGATGGTCCGGTGATAGCGCAGCGTGCCCGTCGCCGAGTTAGCCGATTTCTCCCGCGCCGCGGCGGTTTCGGGCTGCATCGCCTCCATGCTGACACCGGTGCTGAACTCAAGGTCGCGGGAGAGCAGGAACGTCAATTCCGGCTCCACGTTTCGGCGGCTGCGATAGAGAAACAGCGGCTCCGAACCGGTGGCCCCGGCAATGGTGGCCTGGTTCCACTCGTCGTGGTAGTCCTCGAAGATCAGAGCGAAATTCACTTTGTCGGAGCCGAGCGAGCGCCGCTGGAAAGCCGCGTTGTAGCCGGCATATCGCTCCAGCAGATCGTCCCCATTGCTCAACAGGCCGAACGAAACCGAGTTGTTTCCGAGGGTGGCGGTGGCCTGGCCCTCCGCCGTCCAGCCTTCGCGCGAGTTCCACAGGAACTTCGGAACGGAGACGTCGAACCGGCTGCCGTCTTCGTTGACGTCCAGAATCACGCGCACGTACTCGGGCTCGGACCCGCGGATCACCCGCACCGAAACTTCCCGCGCGTGCACTTCCCGGGTGATGGCGCGCGCGAGGCTGCTCAGAGCCTCGAAATTCAGCCTGGTCCCCACCAGCCCGTGGATTTGTTGCAGAACCGGCTGGCTGAGCGTGTAGTCGTGTTGTCCGGCGACGTCGATGCTTTCCACGGTGTAACGAGAGTTGACGTTCGCCTCGTCCACGGCGTTCCCCCCATCGGGATCCGGCGCGTCACCGGCCAACGCTCGAATGGCCAATACGCATGCCGCCGACAACAGCAGGAAGCGGAGATACCTCATATGCTCTCCGCGTGTTGCACGCCGCTAACCGGTAAATAAGTCTCTTGTTTGCCTCTGCTTAGGCCAGACGCAGGTGTGAAAGTGAGGCACGCTGTGAAACGTGAATTGGGTTCGTTTTGTAATCCGGGCGCTACGAGTTCCCGGCGGCGTGCATGGTGCGATCGATGGCCGCGCTGCGCACATGGTCCATGGATGAGATCACCAGCAGGCGGCGTCCCAGGCGCACCAGACCGCGCCGGGCCAGCGAATTCAGCGTGGTGGAAGTGGTCTCCCGCGTGGCCCCGATCAGGCTGGCCAGTTCGCTCTGCGAAAGCGGAATGGAATACTCCTGGGGACCGTCGTTGCGGGACCCCACCAGCGCCGCCAGTTCGCCCAGGTAATAAAGAATCCGGTACTCCACGTCGTGCAGACACAGCAACTCCACTTTCTTATCGAGTTCACGCTGCCGCGCGGTCAGGGTCTCCGCCAGCAGGCGCCAGACGTGCGGACGAGTTTCGCACCACGACAGGAACGCAGTCCGGGGAATGACATGGATCACGCCCTCCTGCAGCACTTCCGCCGAGGCGTTGCGCACGTCGCGAGTCTCTTCCCCGGAGAGGGCCTGCTCGCCGAATAGTTCGCCAGGGGCGACGATGCGGAGGATAATCTCCTTTCCATCCTCGCCGCGCTTAAAGAGCTTGACGAGCCCGGAATCGAGAAAATACAACGAATCACACGGGCTGGAGTCCGAGAACAAGGACGCGAAACGACGGCTGGGGGCGAATCTCGAAACGCCATCGAGATGCACAACTTCGTTCCGAAGGATGGAGGCGAGCGCAGTAGTCGAAGCAGTGTGCATTGGAAAAGACTCAAATTATTATAGTCCGAGTGTCAAGTAAATTATAGAAAAATGTTACGCTGGCTCGCGGTTTGCAGCGTCGCGCAATGGCCTCGCAAACGCTCTACCCTGTTCAAAAAGCTGGCAGATATCCGAGTTCGCGGAGGTGACAACAAACTTGTGAACGGTTTCGAGGGCTGCGATGTAGGCTTTGAGCGCCGCGGCGATGTTGTCGCGGTTGCTGGCGAGTATGTCCGCCCAGATGTCGAACGAGCTGAGGGCAAGGCGGGTCATGTCTTCGAGTCCCGGACCGTGGACTGCCGGTTCAGACATCTGTACTGCCAGGGTGGCCGCGAGCGCGGTGGAGGCCAGTTGCGGCAAATGGGAGGTCAGGGCCACGATGCGGTCGTGCTCGGCTGCATTGATCACCAGGGGAACCGCGCCGATCTTCTCCAGCCATTGGACAAACTCACGGCATTGCGGCTGCTGGAGATCCCCCGGCCGAGCTGGCGTCAGCACCCAGACACGGCCGCGGAAAAGGCCGGCGGAGGCTGCTTCCACTCCGCGCGCCTCCTTGCCGGCCATAGGGTGCCCGCCCACAAACAGGCGGCCCGCCATTGTTCCGGCGGCTGCGGCCATGATGGCGGATTTCGTGCTGCCCGCATCGGTCACCAGCGCGCGGTTCGAAACGCCGCCAGCGATGGCGCCTATGGTTTCAATAATGACGCCGATCGGCTGTGCCAGAAAAATCAGGTCGGCGCGGGAGGCGGCTTCGGCGGCGGGTAGTCCCTCGTCGATCACACCCAGGGCCAGCGCCCGGGCGATGGTTGCCGGCGAGCTGACGCCGGCAATCCGGCCCGTGTAGCCGGCCTCGCGCAAGGCCAGCGCGAAGGAGCCACCCATCAGGCCCACTCCGAAAATGGCGACCGTTTGCACTTTACAGAGTTCGTCCAACCGCCGGGGCAATGATCCGAAGCTGCTCCATGAGCTCCTGGAATTGCTGCGGGAACAGCGACTGTGCGCCGTCGCTGAGGGCTTTGTCCGGGTTGTCGTGCACTTCGATGATCAGGCCGTCGGCTCCGGCCGCCACCGCCGCGCGGGCCATGGGCAGCACCTTGTCGCGCCGGCCCGTGCCGTGGGACGGATCGGCAATCATGGGCAGGTGCGACAATTTCTTCACCACCGGGATGGCGGAGATGTCCATGGTGTTGCGCGTATATCCTTCAAATGTGCGAATACCGCGCTCGCACAGGATGACGTCGTAATTGCCGCCGGAGAGAATGTACTCGGCCGAGAGCAGCAGCTCCTCGATGGTGGCGGATATGCCACGTTTCAGCAGAACCGGTTTGCGGCGGTCGCCCAGTTCGCGCAGCAGATTGAAGTTCTGCATATTGCGCGCGCCCACCTGCAGGATGTCGGCGTATTCGGCCAGCAGCGGAATCTGCGCGACGTCCATTACCTCGCTCACCACCAGCAGGCCGTGCCGGTTGGCGGCCTCCCTCATCAGGCGCAGCCCCTGTTCGCCCAGCCCCTGAAAGCTGTACGGCGAGGTGCGCGGTTTGAAAGCGCCGCCGCGAAGCACGGTGGCCCCCGCCGCCGCCACCTCCTCGGCAACCCGGTTGATCTGCCCTTCGTTCTCGACGCTGCAAGGGCCGGCCATGACCACGATCTTCGCGGCGCCGATCTCCACGTTGCCGACGCGCACGGTGCTGCCGGCGGGGCGGAAATGGCGGCTGGCCAGCTTGTAGGGAGAGACGATGCGGTGGCATTCCTTCACCCCCTCCAGCACCTCGAAGTCGGCCGGCTCGAATTCGTCGACTGGCCCGACGCCGCCCAGAACCGTGTGGCGGACGCCAGTGGACCGGTGCACGGTGAAGCCCATGGCCACCAGCCGGTCGATTACTTTCTCGATCTGGGACTCGGAGGCCCCTTCCTGCATGACGACAAGCATAGGGAAATACCAATATACGGTAGTGACGGGGGCGCCGGAGACGGCGGACGCGCGGCGTCAGCCGCGCTACTCGTCTGGAACCGCAGAAACGCGGCTGGCGCCGCGTGTCCGGTGAATCCGGCAACCAGGCCGTGCAATTTGCCGTCGGAAGGAATAGAATCGGGTCATAATTCCGACAATTCTGGCGCGCGGCACTGCCGATCGGGCGGTTGGGCTCCGAGGCAGGCCAACAAGGAGCTGTCATGAACAGACAATTCGCACTGTTACTACTTGGCCTCAGCATGGTGAGTGCGGCTGTGGCCCAACCGGTTATCCGTTCCAGTACGCCGGTTCTGAATTCCGCCAGCTACATCGGTCCGGAGCTGGTGGGCTCAGGTTCGGGCATCGCCCAGGGATCGATCTTCGCGCTCTGGGGCAGCGGCTTCGGGGATCCCGATTCGTTTTCGTCGGCTACAACCTTCCCGTTGAAGACCACCCTGGGCGGCGTCTCCGCGCAGATCACTGTAGCGGGGACGACGACGAAGGCCATTATGCTGAACGTCTACTACGGCGAGCAGATCAACGCGATTTTGCCCTCCGCGACGCCGGTGGGCACCGGGACCATAACCGTGTCGTATGGGGGCCAGACGAGCGCGCCGGCGCCGATTGTGGTGGCGCCCAACTCCTTCGGTATTTATGCGGCCAATTCAGAAGGACTGGGAGAAGCTGCCGCCACCGATCCGCAGTTCAACAAGAACAGCATCATTAATACCTTCCACCCCGGCGATACCGTTATCCTGTGGGGAACCGGCCTGGGTCCCGTAACCTGGGACGAGACAGCGGACCCGTCCACCGTCGGTGACTTCAACAGCAGCCTGCCGGTGGCGACCCAGGTGTACGTAGGCAATGCACCCGCTGTCACCGGCTACCACGGGCGCTCGGGATGCTGTTCGGGTCTGGACGAGATTGTCTTCACGGTGCCATCGGGAGTGCAGGGTTGCTATGTTCCGGTCAGTGTCCAGGCCGGCGCGGTTATGAGCAACTTCACCAGCATCGCCGTCGCCAACAGCGGAAACACGTGCTCGGACTCGATCATGGGACAGGATATGATCGCCGATCTCGCGGCGGGCCAGACGGTCGACTTCGGCTGGATTCAATTGAACACGGCCTATAACGGCGACTTTGCGTCGGCCACGTTCAGCCAGTACACTCCAGCCACTGCTACGCTCGCGTCATACGGCGTTTCCTCCGGGTACTGCATGGCCACCGAAAACACCATTAACGGACCATTTCCGAACGACCTGAGTCTCCCCACCCTCGACGCCGGAGCGGCTCTGACCGTGTCGGGTCCGACCGGAACGTTCTCGATTCCGCAGATTTACCCCGGTTTTCTTCCCGGCAGTTATGATTCTGAACTCGGCTCCGGCACCACGAGGGTTCTTTGGGCGGACATGACCTTTACCGCATCCAATGGTACGGGCGGAACACAGGTTGGCCCCTTCTCCAACGCGTCGGTGATTGTCCCGCCTCTGGCGGCGAGGTTCATCGACTTCGAACTGAATTCGAGTGTGCCGCGGGGCATTAACCTCAGGCTCACCTGCGATGCGCGCGG
>CAYVPZ010000243.1:0-7144 GCA_964453955.1 uncultured Solibacteraceae bacterium
GAATGCGGCCGAGCTCCGCCGCTCTTTCAAGGAGCGAGCCGTCATCCAATTCCGCCGATCCGTCTTCCTGTGCTGTCAGGACATCGATCCCTCGCAGGCGCAGAGCCACGGTGACGGCACGCGGCACGTGCACATCCATGTAAAGCGTCAGCCTCAAATAGACCGTTTCAGATTAGCCAGCTTCCGCCGGAATTCCGGATCGGAAACCTGGGCCGCAAGCTGGTCGGCCTCTTCCAGACGATGCCGCATCTGCTCGTCGAGGCGCGACTGGTTTTCGTAGTAGTACGTGAGGGCGGCGTGGATTTGCGCCAGAGACAGATTGGGGTGCTGGAAGTGGATCTCTTCCGGGCTCCAGCCGTAAGCGATCTTGTCCAGAACAACCTCGGTGACCTTCACGTTCGCGCCGCTAATCCAGGCCATACCATGGCTGTCGAGATCGATTTGTGTGGTAAAGACGGCGGTCACGGTCCAAGTATACGTCACCGCGCCCCCGCGTCCTCCGGCCCCGACCGTCCCCCCGCATATCCCGAATGCCCGCCATCGGCCGAACCGATCCGCGCCGCCTCCTGGCGATTCAGCTCGGCCAGCGCGGCCAGGGCCTCCCGCGCTTTGTCCGATTTGCCCGCCCGCCGCCACGCCGTGGCCAGCGCCGCGTACACGGCGCGATTGCGCGGATCAAGCTGCCTGCCGGCCTCGAGCTGCGCGATGGCGTCGTCGGTCCTTTGCCCGGCGAGATAAACTCTGCCCAGCGCGATGTGCGCGCTCGAATAGCCTGGCCGTTCCGCCACCGCGCGCTCCAGCGTCGCCTGCGCTTCACCAAATTCCGCGGGGGTAGCGGGCGTCGCCCCCGCGCGCAGCAGGGCCTCGCCGAGCATGGTCAGCAGAAGGTAGTGCGCATGGCCCTTGCCGATGCCCTCGCGCGCCGCGCGGATGGCCTCCTGCACGTTGCCGGCGAGCAGCGCCTGCTGGGCCGCCGCGATGTACGCAATGTCGGAATCGGGCGCGAGTTTCCGCACAAGCTGGAAGTCCGCGCCGGCGAGGTCCGGCTCTTCCAGTTGCGAGCGCAGCAGGCCGCGCTCAAAAAGAAGCCGCGGCGAATCCGGCAGGTTGCGCAGTCCCACCGCGAGCACCCGCAGGCCCAGCTCGTAGAGGCCCTCATCGAGGCACGCCTCGGAGACCAGCAGATACAGCTTCTCGTTCTTTGGCGACGCGGCGGCCGCGCGTTCGAAGGCCTTCATCGCCGCATCCTGCTGATGATCGCCGGCGAAGGCCTGGGCCAGCAGATTGTTCACGTCCGCCGCATGCCGCCCGCCGCCGCCGATCTGCGTCAGAATCGCGATGGCCTGCGGGAACTGGCGCGTCCCCACGTAGCAGAGCGCAAGGTTGAACTCCACCGCGAATTCGTCGGCGACGTGGCCGCGCGCGGCGAGGAAGTGCGGGATGGCCTGCTCAAACCGGCCCTGCCGGGTGAGCGCGATGCCGGTCTGCAGATTGTTTTCCGCCGGCTCCTGCGCAAGCAAAGCACCGGCCGCCACCAGTGCCAGAATAATCCTCACGACCACTTCCCCGCGCCCTCCACGATGGTGATGTAGCGGCCGGCGGGAACGTCGTGAAACCGCTCCACGCCGCCGCCCGGCTGTGGCCATCGTACCTCCAGCCAGTCCACCTTTACCGCCCTGCCGAGGCCCAGCACCAGGCGCGGATCGTGCGCGGAGAGGAAGCTGCCCCCGCCGGTTTTCACGCGCCGACGCTTCAGATCGCCCGCCTGATAGCTCACCACCGCCCCGATCGCATCCGCGTTGGCTTTCCTCCCGATCAGCCGCACGCCCAGCCAGTGATTCCCCCGCGCCGCATTATTGTGCAGCAGGATGGGCGCGCCGTCGTTCACCGCCACCAGCACGTCCACCGCGCCGTCGTTGTCGAAGTCGCCCACGGCCAGCCCGCGTCCCGCAATGGGCCGGTCGAACGCCGGGCCGGCCTGCGCGCTGACGTTCTTCCACGCGCCGCCGTTGTTCTGCAACAGCACCATGGGCTCGCGGTAGCTCACGCCTTTCTGATAGACGCCCACCATGGTGTCGGGATGGCCGTTGCACAGGATCAGGTCGAGGTTGCCGTCGTTGTCGAAGTCGAAAAACTTCAGGCCCCAGCCGCTCAACAATTGCGTGGCCGTGCCGATGCCGGAGGGAATCGAGACGTCGTCGAAATTCTCGTGCCCGCTGTTGCGATAGAGCGAGAACAACTCGTGGTCGATGTTGCCGACGAACAGATCCACCAGGCCGTCCTCGTTGTAGTCGGCCGCGTCCACGCCCATCCCGGAGCGGGCGACGCCGAACTGGCTGTAGGCCACGCCGGCGAACGCGCCCACCTCCTCAAATCGCCCCTTGCCGCGATTCGCAAACAGGAAGTTCGGCAGCTTGTCGTTGCTGACGAACAGATCCATCCACCCGTCGTTGTTGATGTCGGCGGCCACCACGCCCCATGCCCGCGCCGGCGGCCCGGCGATTCCCGACGCCCTGCTGACGTCGGTGAACGTGCCATCCCCGTTGTTGTGGAACAGCCGGCAGGGGAGCGGTTTCACCACGCTGGGCGCGCAGTAGTAGTGAGCGCCGGTATCGCGGTTGCCGCAGTAGATCTGCTTCGATTTGTCGAAGTCGCCGAAGCGGCAGACGAACAGATCGAGCCGGCCGTCGTTGTCGTAGTCGAACCAGACGGCGCTGCTGCTCCAGCCGGGCGCGGCCACGCCGGCCTTCGCGGTCACGTCGGTGAACGTGCCGTCGCCGTTGTTGTGATAAAGAATGCTGCGCGGGTACTGCGTGACGTACATGTCCGCGAACCCGTCGCCATCGTAATCGCCCACCGCCACGCCCATGCCGTAGGCGTTCCCGCGCACCCCGGCCTTTTCGGTGACGTCGGTGAAGGTGCCGTCGCGGTTGTTGCGATAGAGGGCGTTGCGCAGCGGCGCCGGCGGCGAGTAGAAATCGCACGGGCCGCTGTTCACCAGGTAGATGTCCATCCAGCCGTCGTTGTCGTAGTCGAGGAACGCGCAGCCTGGGCCGATGGTCTCGGGCACGTACATGTCCGGAGAGAGCCCGGCCACGTGCGTCCAGCCGATGCCGCTGGCGGCGGGCGGGATTTCTTCGAACAACGGCGGATCCGCTGCCGCTGCCGGGCCCGCGAGCGCCGAGCCGCACAACAACTGCAGAAGGCTGCGTCGCGAGAGCGCGTACATCGCTATTTGCCGGCCTGCTGCAGGCTCATCTCGCGCGCCGCGCCCTCCGTGTTGCCGGTGCGGCGGTAGGCGATGGCGAGCTGATAGTGGCCGGAGGGGTCGGCCGGCTCCATTTTGACGTAAACCTCCAGGGGCGCGATCGCCTCGGCGAACTTTCCCTCCGACGTCAGCGACATCCCCAGCGCGAGAAACGCTTCCGAGAACCCTACATCGAGCGTGGAAGCGCGCGAGAAATGCCGGGCGGCTTCGTCCCAGTGGCCGGCGCGCCGCGCCAGCTCGCCCAGCACGAACTCGGCCGCGGCGTTATGCGGATCCACCTGCAGCTCCTTCTCGAACTCGGCGCGGGCCTCGTCGGTGGGGCCGGCGTCGCCCGCTTTCGAAAGCAGAACCTGCCCCAGGCGATAGTGAATGCCGGGCAGGCCGGGGTTGCGGTCGAGAATGCCTTTGTAGATGCCTGCGGCCTCGTCCCACTTGCCCTCGGATTCGAAGGCCTCCGCTTCGAGCCGGCGCGCCTGGGGCGAGGCCGGAGCTTTGGCGGCCAGCTCCTGCGAGGTCTTCATGGCCAGCTGGGAAAAGTAGTGCACGGAGACGAAGAGGACCTCGGGGTCGTCGGGGAAATCGCGCCGGAGTTGCTCGAGCGCTGCGATGGCGACGTGGTCCTCGCCCACGGCCATCGCACAGCGCGCTTCCGCCATGGCCCCGTTGTAGCGGAGTTGCTTGTCGGCCAGGCGGGGCAGGGCGCGCCCCAGCACCGGAAGCGCTTCCTTGCAGCGCCCCTGCTCCACCAGCGCAATGGCTTTGTGCGTGGAGGCGGCGGGGTCCGCGGTCTGGGCGCCGGCCAGCGGAATCAGCCCGGCCAGCAGCACTTTCAAAAGGTGGCGTGGTACGATCACTGGTGATAATTTATAATCTGGTTTCGGACGGGTGTCAAGCAACCGGAGGGATCACCATGGACCATGAGGAATCGGCAACCCTGAGCCGGCGAACGTTTGGGGCGGTAGCGTTTTCAGGAATCGCCTCCGCCGCAGCGACGGCCCAGGACATTCCGCAGAACACGGCCAACGCTCCGGGACAGCGGCGAGGGCCGCGTCCCACCGTCGAGCCCTTCGCGGGAAAGATCGAGTTCGCGCACAACGAAGTTGCCGCGAAAGTCCGGCCCTTCCCCATGGCCGACGTGCGGCTGACCGCAGGCGCCTGCAAAGATGCACAGGAGGCAAATCGTAGTGTACTCGAGCGGCTGCCCGCCGACCGTCTGCTGCACAGCTTCCGCGTGAACGCCGGCCTGCCCTCTTCCGCCGAACCGCTGGGCGGCTGGGAGAAGCCCGATTGCGAGCTGCGCGGCCACTTCACCGGCCATTTCCTCTCCGCCTGCGCCCTACTGCACGCCTCCACGGGCGACGACAACGTGAAGGCGAAGGGCGATCAGATGGTGGCCGAGCTGGCCAAGTGCCAGCAGAAGCTGGCCGGCGGGTACCTCAGCGCGTTTCCCACCGAATACTTCGACCGCCTCAACGCCCGCAAGCGCGTGTGGGCGCCCTACTACACCATGCACAAAATCATGGCGGGCATGCTCGACATGAACCAGCTCTGCGGCAACAAGCAGGCGCTGGAGGTGCTGGAAGGGATGGCGCAGTGGGTGGACCAGTGGTCGGCGCCGATTCCCGAAGAGCACATGCAGGACATCCTGAACACCGAATACGGCGGCATGAACGAGGTCCTGTACAATCTGGCGGCGGTCACCGGAGACTACCATTACGCGGCCGTCGGCGACCGCTTCACAAAGAAGGTGTTCTTCAACCCGCTCGGCCTGCGCCGGGACGAACTGCGCGGATTACACGTCAACACGCACATTCCCCAGGTCATCGGCGCGGCCCGGCGCTACGAGCTGAGCGGCGACGAACGCTTCCACGATGTCGCCGACTTCTTCTGGTATGAGGTGACCAGCGCCCGCGCCTACGTGACCGGCGGCACCAGCAACGGCGAAGGCTGGCGGACCGAACCGCGTCGTCTGGCCGCGGAGCTGAAGCTGGGCTCCGATACCACCGAGTGCTGCTGCTCCTACAACATGCTGAAGCTGACCCGCCATCTCTACGAGTGGACCGCCGACCCGCGCTACTTCGATTACTACGAGCGCACCCTGTTGAACCACCGGCTGGGCACCATCCGGCGGGACACCGGCGCGACGATGTATTACCTGTCGATTGTGCCCGGCGCCTGGAAGACGTTCAACACCGAGTACGATTCGTTCTGGTGCTGCACCGGCACCGGCGTGGAAGAATACGCGAAGCTGAGCGACAGCATTTACTTTCACGACGACGAAGGCATCTACGTCAACCTGTTCACGCCGTCGGAGGTGAAGTGGGCGGCCAGGGGCGTCAGCCTGCGCCAGGAGACCGGGTTCCCCAACGAACCCTCCACCACGCTCACGGTGAAAACGGCCAGGCCCGTGCAAATGTCCGTGCATCTGCGCGTGCCGTACTGGCTGACCTCGGGAGGAGCGGTGCGCATCAACGGCAAGCGCCTGGAGGCGTTCGCCGGACCGGGCAGCTACCTGACCATTGCGCGAACGTGGAAGGACGGCGACCGCATCCAGATGGACCTGCCCATGCACCTGCACGTCGAGGCGATGCCCGACGACGCCAAGATGCAGGCGCTGCTGTACGGCCCGCTGGTGCTGGCCGGCCAGCTTGGATCGGATGGCCTGAGCGCGGCGGACATTGTCGGCCCGCTGGGGCCGGAGCTGGAACACCACGCGCTGAATGTCCCGGGTTTCCACGCCGCGGCCGGCGATCTCACCAAATGCGTGCAACCGGCGAAAGGGAACGGGCTGGCGTTTGAGACAACGGGCCAGGACCGCACCATCACGCTGGCGCCGTTAAACACGGTGTTCGACCAGCGCTACTCGATCTACTGGAAGGTTTCCTGACGAAGGGGACCCGCCCCGCGTTGTCAGCATCCTCCGCCGCGGTGGTACGGTTTACCGCCTTGTCCGAACTGGGGCGCTTGAAGGGCACTTGCTGGAGGAGCTACGAGGCGGCAAGAGACTTCTTGTGGCCTGCTGACAGGGCAGACCTGATTCGAACCGCCGCGGCATCGAGCGATATCAAGTCGTGCTCCCAAAACCGCAGCACAGTCCAACCCTGCCCACGAAGAGCACGACTGACGGATTTATCCCGTCTGCGATTCCGAGCAATTTTGCGGTCCCAGTATCCAGTATTGGAACTCGGCACTTTCCGGCACCGAGGACAGCCATGCCAAAAACAGCCATCGGTGAAGATCACGAGGCGTTCGGCGCGAAACACGAAATCGGGCGCTCCTGGCAAATCTCGAGGACCCACCTGCCAACCGCGCAAACCGCTGCGAATGAGTAGTCCTCTGAGTCGCCATTCCGTCGAGCGATTGCGCTTCGACTTGACTTTCGACATCACCGAGGATCGAACCTGACGGCTGACGGTATCCATCGTTCGATCTCATTCGTCGTTCTCTTCAGGCGGTGGCGACTTGGCAAGTTCAGCGAAACGGTCAGTTGCCAGTTTTTCGAGTCGTTGCGCCTGGGTCCGCAGAGTCTTGCGAAGTCCGATTGAGACTTCCCGTTCACTGATAACCCTGGCAAGACTGGCGATGGTCGTTGCACGTCTGGCTATGCGAATGTCCGGGTGCTTGCGCTGGACAAACAGATCGTCGGGAATGATCTGACCACGATACGACTGCGGAAGTTTGATTGCCTTCGTGGGCGTGATTTCGCCCTCGTTCAAGACGGCTTTGAACGTCGAGTTCTTGAGGGCCAACTGGAAGACCGTGTATTCGGCGGCGTCCAGGACAGGGCGCACGTCTGCCGCTTCCTTGCCCTCAAGGTCGAAGAACGGCCAAACTTCGATCTCCGCAACCTCGAAGGGGTCGAGCACGTTCATGGCA
>CAYVPZ010000244.1:0-7143 GCA_964453955.1 uncultured Solibacteraceae bacterium
CCTGCTGCACAAGCCCAGCGAAATCGCCGCGCGCGATTTCGACGGCTGGGTGCAGGAGCGCGGCCTGTATTTCGCCTCCGATTGGGATGCGCATTATCAGCCGCTGTTCGAAACGCACGACCCCGGCGAGCAGCCGCTGCTGGGCGCGACACTGTGCGCGCGCTACGGCAAAGGCGCGTTCGTGTTTACCGCTTTCTCGTGGTTTCGCGAGCTGCCCGCGGGCGTGCCCGGCGCGTTTCGCATCTTCGCCAATCTGCTGAGCGCGGGGAAGACGCTGCCATGACGGACGGGAAGCCGCCCGAAATGCCTGACGGCCCGCCGCCTTTTCTGGGCACGTGGCCGCGCGTCTACGCGGTGGTGGCCGGTTACGTTGCCGCTTTGATTTTCGTTTTCTGGTTGTTTACGCGGGCCTACGCCCCATGAGGCCGCTGGACTGGATTGTGATGTGCGGCTGGCTCGCGTTCATCGTGAGTTACGGCCTGTGGCGCGGGCGCGGCAGCAGCACCACGCGGACCTATCTGCTGGCCGGAAAAACCATGCCGTGGTATGCCATGGGGCTGTCCATCATGGCCACGCAGGCCAGCGCCATCACGTTCATTTCCACTACCGGCCAGTCGTACATCGACGGCATGCGTTTCGTGCAGTTTTATTTCGGCCTGCCGGTGGCCATGATTATTCTCTCGGCCACGGCCGTGCCCATTTTTCATCGCGCCAACGTCTACACCGCGTACGAGTATCTGGAGAGACGCTTCGACGCGAAGACGCGTTCGCTGGTGAGCGCCATTTTCCTCATCCAGCGCGGGCTGGGCGCGGGACTGTCGCTGTACGCACCAGCGGTGGTGCTCTCAGTGATCCTCGGCTGGCCGGACCGCGTCACCACCGTGCTGATGGGCGTGCTGGTGATGATCTACACCTCGTGGGGCGGCATCAAGGCGGTGACGTGGGCGGATGTTTACCAGATGGCGCTGATCTCCGCCGCGCTGATGCTGGCGCTGGGGATGGCGGTGTACCTGATGCCGCACGACGTGTCGTTCGGCGACGCTCTCTCGCTGGCCGGCGCCATGGGCCGCCTGAATGCGGTGACCACGAAGCTGGACTGGAACGACCGCTACAACATCTGGAGCGGGCTCATCGGCGGCGCGTTCCTGGCGCTGGCCTATTTCGGCTGCGACCAGAGCCAGGTGCAGCGCTATCTCACCGGCAAATCCATCGCGCAGAGCCGGCTGAGCCTGCTGTTCACCGCCGTGGCCAAAATCCCGATGCAGTTTTTCATCCTGTTCATCGGCGCCATGGTGTTCGTGTTCTTCGTGTTCGAGAAACCGCCTCTGCTGTTTCATCCGGTGGAACAGGCCAACGTGGAGAAGAACGCGGCGTACAGCCAGGTACGCCAGAGTTTCGATGACGCGTTTACGCACCGCCGCGAGGCCGCCGAGGAGTATCTTGCCGCGCGCCGCCGTGGCGACGAGGCGAGTCGCGAGGCCGCGGCCGGCCGCTATCGCCGCGCCCAGCAGGATCTCAACGCCGCGCACACGGCGGGCCAGCATCTGGTGTCACCGGCATTCAACGACACCAACTTCATATTCCTTTCCTTTGTCACGCGCTATTTGCCCGCCGGCGTGGTGGGGCTGATCGTCGCGGTGATTTTCTCGGCGGCCATGTCGTCCACCTCGGGCGAGATCAACTCGCTGGCCACGGTGAGCGTGATCGACATTTACCGGCGGCACTTCCGTCCGGACGCCGCGGATCATCATTATGTGGTGGCCTCGCGCCTTGCCACCATTTTCTGGGGCTGTTTCGCGGTTTGTTTTGCGAACTTCGGGCGGAATTTCGGCGCGCTCATCGAGGCCGTGAACATGGTGGGCTCGTTGTTTTATGGCGGGTTGCTGGGCGTGTTCGTGCTCGCGTTTTTCTGCAAGCGCGTCGGCGCGAATGGCGCGTTTTATGGCGTGCTGGCGGGAGAGGCGGCCATCTTCGCGGCAAACCGCTTCACGCACATCGGATTTCTTTGGTACAACGTGATCGGCTGCCTGGTGGTGGTGGCAGCGGCGGAGGCGATCACGGCCGTGGCGCCGGCGAAGACCGGGCAACAAGTTCCTTGACATCGCCGACGAGGGTGGCCATTGCGTCGTCGAGGTTCTTGTCGCCTGTCACCTGCCTGGCAGCTTGTCTCACGTGCACGGTGAACGCCCACAGCACCGCATGCGTCGATGGGTCCAGAATGGTCAGCCGAAGCTGTGGATAGCTCACCTGCACGTCGCCCGAGAAGGTGATCGGTTCGATGTAGACCAGTTCGAAGATCAGATCGGAACCAGCGGGAGCGGGCGTCAGTTCATACCGCCCCCAGCTCTTCATCGCCGCGTAGAACTGGTTGTAGGGCCGGTCCTCACCGCCGCTATACTTCGCCGCGCCGTCCGCGCCGGCGTTGGAGACAAAAACGGTTTTCGCTTTGGCGATTTGTTCGGGCACGGGAGCCGGGGCCGGCGCCTCGTTCTTTGCCTGCTGGGCACCGGCGGCTAAGGTCAGCGTCAGGACGATTCCTGCCAGGAACCTTCTCGCCATGCTTGTCATTCTCATGCTCTTGAAGACGAGCCGCCGGAGGCTTTGGTCACGTGCGATAAATGCGCCCCGCGACCAGGCAATTTTGTGGCAAGCTGAATCGTTATGGACGACGTGAAACTGCGGGCGTGGTGGGCTCATCGGCAGGGTCTGGACGGGCGGCTCGCGGGCACAGCCCCCGGGGCGATCCTCGAACAGACCGGCTGGGCGCGATCCGTGGGCGGCGTGGGCCCTTACCTCACGCTGTCCTCGCGGGGGGCGATCTCGCGCGAGGCCGCCGACCGGGCCGTGGAAGCGCTGGAGATTCATGAGCTGCCCAGCGCCCGCGGCTGCACCTACGTGGTGCCCGCGCGCGATTTCCCGCTGGCCCTGAAGGTGGGACAGAGCTTCACGGGAGAGATCAAAACCGCCGAGAAGCTGGGCGTAACCGCGCGGGAGATCGACAAGCTTTGCGACGCGGTCGTAGGGGCGCTGGCGAAAGGGCCGCTCGATCCCGCCGAATTGCGCGACGTGCTCGGCCCGGCCGTGCGCAACCTGGGCGAAGAGGGAAAACGGAAGGGCCTTGCCACCACGCTGCCGGTGGCTCTGGACAAGTTGCAGTCGCAAGGCGAGATTCGCCGCGTGCCCGTGAACGGGCGCCTCGATCAGCAGCGGTACCGGTATACGCTGTGGCGTCCGAATCCGCTGAGCCGGTTCAAGCCGAGCGCTGAAGAGTGCTGGACCGCCCTGGCGCGGCTGTTCTTTGGATGGATTGGACCGGCCACGATGGCTGAGTTCCAGACGTTTTCCGCACTTGGCGTGAAGGCTGCCAAAGCCGCCGTGGGGCCGTTGCAATTGGAGCCGGTGGAGGTGGGTTCCGAGCGCCTTCTACTGAGAGAACAGCGCGACGCATGGGAGAAGTTCCGCGTGCCGAAGCGGCCGCAATATGCGCTGGTGAGCACCCTGGATGGTCTCGCCCTGCTGCACCGGGACCTGAGAGACGTGCTGGTGTCCGCGGATCTCCCGCGGAAGGTTCGCACGGAGAAGGGGACCGCGGAGATTGGCAGCCTGCAGTATCTGCCCAGCCATGCCATCGTGGACCGCGGCCGCCTGGTGGGGTTGTGGGAATACGATCCCGCGGCCGGGGCCATTGTGTGGATGTCGTTCGTGGGGGACGACGCGGCGCTGCGGAAGGCGGTGAAGGAGATGGAGAGCTTCGTTCGCGACGAACTGGGGGATGCGCGCGCGTTCAGCCTGGACAGCCCGAAGAGCAGGGAGCCGAAGATAGCGGCGCTTCGTGCGGCGGCCGGGGGCTAGGTGGCGTGTGACCCAATACTATTCACTTTTCGCTTCCTCCGCGTAAAGTGAACAGTGCTGAGGCTAAACCGGATATGATTGTTATATTCGGCCATTTCCATGCCTCTTCGTCGAACGCGTGGGGTAGTGCTCATCTCGTTCTTTGCCGCTGCCACGTTTCTGGCTGCGGCTGGGGACTCTTCGGGGACACGCGCCAACCTCCGCCAGCTTCGGTTCAGCCCCGATGGGCGTTACATTCTTGCCCAGGACGACTCCGAGATCACGGTATTCACGATTCAGCCCCTGGCTGTCCTGTATCGAATTCCTGCTCTGAACGCCAACTTCGCCCAGTTCACCCCGGACTCGCGGCAGATTGTGTTCATCGGCAATGGAGCGCGCGTGAATTCTCGGCAGGTCATGCTCGCCAGCCCCGCCGCGCAGGTGGAGCAATGGAGCGTCGCCGACCGGACGCGGGCTGCGGCTACTGGGATCCCCTCGCAGAATTGTGAAACCGAGGAGTTGTCTCCGGACGGCCGGACCGTGGCGTGCGTCGATTTTGGAGGAACGCTGCGAGTTACGGATGTCCCATCGGGCGATGCCATTTTTGAGAAAGCGAAATTCGGTCAGCAGCGAGTTAAATGGAACGATTTAGCGTCTAATCCGTTTCCCGTGGCCGTCGGCGACCCTGGGTTCGCCCGGATCGATTTTTCGGCCGATGGGCGCTTCCTTCTGGCCATGGCTCAGAACGCCGACGGTTCCGCGGTGGGTCTGGATCTGCGTGAACGAAAGGCGGTGAAACTGGGCGGGGCACTAAAGCTCTCCGATGTCTACAAGGAGCAGCACTTCACCTTTGTCGATAAAAATCGCGTGATGATCTCCCCTCCATTTCTGAGGCCGCTGACCGTGACCGCGACTCTTGCCGAGTTTCCCTCTGGTAGGATACTGGCGAGGCCGAAGCTCCCCCCCAACAAGCTTTTTCGCGCGGCAGATCCCAGTTTTGTTCTTGTACGGCCCTTCGGGCGCTATACCCGCGACGAACTGAACGCGAAGCGTGCCGCAGCGGTCGAATTCGAGACCGGGCAAGTGATCATAAGCGAGACTCCCGCGCTGGACGTGTTCGAGGGATGGGTTGTGGGGCAGCGGCCCAACGGGGACGTGGAACTTTACAGCCGAAGCAAGGGTATTCAGGCCACGGTCGCACTCAAGGCACACTGACCCGATATCATCGTTACATCCGGTCATTCCTATGTCTGTTCATCGAACTTCCCAGGCAGTCCTCGTCTCATTTCTCGCCGCTGCCGCTTTGCTGATTGCGGCGGGCCCGCAGCCATCGTCCGTGCCCTACGTCTGGAAGAGCGTGCAAATGGTGGGCGGCGGGTTCGTCGACGGCACCGTTTTTCATCCGACGGCGAAAGGAGTGCGCTATGCCCGCACCGACATTGGCGGCGCATACCGCTGGAACGCCCAGACGAGCCGCTGGGAGCCGCTGCTCGACTGGGTCTCGTATGAAGACCGCAACCTGATGGGCGTCGAGAGCATCGCGCTCGATCCCGCCGACCCGAACCGCTTGTATCTGGCTTGTGGCACGTACACCAATCCGGCTACGCCGGACGGCGCGATTCTGCGCTCGGACGACCGCGGCAAAACGTTTCAGCGCTCCAACGTCCCTTTCAAGATGGGCGGCAACGAAAACGGACGCGGCAACGGCGAGCGCATGGCCGTCGACCCCAATGACGGCAACATCCTCTATCTGGGCACGCGCCATGCCGGGTTGTGGAAGAGCACTGACCGCGCCGCCACCTGGAGCAGGGTGGAGAGCTTTCCCGATGTGAACGAACCGCCGCCGCTGGACCGCCGCAGCGGCGTGGTGGTGGTGGTGTTCGATCCCCGCGCTCGAGGGACTATCTACGCAGCCGTCTCGCTGATGAACCAGGACAGTCTGTTCCGCAGCACGGACGCGGGCACGACATGGCAGACCCTGCCGGGGCAGCCCACCGGATATCGGCCCAATCGCGCGGTGCTTGCATCCGATGGAACGCTGTATGTCTCCTATGGCACCGATCCCGGACCCTGGCACATGAAGGATGGCGCCGTCTGGAAGCTCAACACGAACACCGGCGCGTGGACCGACATCACGCCGGACGAGCCGGCCCCCGACAGAAAACGCGAGTTCGGCTACGGCGCCGTAGCGGTGGACGCGCACAATCCGCGAGCGCTCATTGCCAGCACCTTCCACCGGCCCGAGGGGGAAGAGATCTTCCGCAGCACAGACGGGGGCGCCACTTGGAAGCCGGTGTTTGGCGGCGGCGGTACGTACGATTTCTCGCTCGCGCCCTACGTGGCCGCGACGCCGATTCACTGGCTCCTCGATGTCGAGATCGATCCGGCCGACCCGAACCATGCGATGTTCACCACCGGCTACGGCGGCTACGAAACCTTCGACCTCACCGACGCCGATTCCGGCAAGCCGACGAAGTGGAGCGTCATGAGCACGGGCATTGAGGAGACCGTCGCGCTGGAGTTGCTCAGCCCGCCCAGGGGCGCGCATCTGCTGACGGCCATCGGCGACTACGGCGGCTTCGTGCACTGGGATCTGGACAAGCCCGCGCCCGAGGGCAGCTACGACAATCCGCACTTCGGCAACACCACGGGCGTGGCCTGCGCCGAGAATAATCCCGATGTCATCGTGCGCGTGGGCAGGGCTTCGGGGCATCGCGTGCGCGGTTCCATTGGCTACTCGCTGGATGGCGGCAAGTCGTGGCAGACGACGGCATCGACGCCACAGCCCGGCAGCAGCCTGGGGCACATTGCGGTTTCCTCCGACGGCGGCACGTGGGTGTGGACGCCGGAGCGGAGCGCGGTCAGCGTCACGCGCGACCGGGGCGCGACGTGGGCGCCGTCGCAGGGCATTCCCGCCGGCACGCGCGTTATCGCGGACCCGGTCACTCCGCGCACGTTCTATGGGATCGCTTTGTTCGACGGGAAGTTGTTTGTGAGCACCGACGGCGCGGCGACGTTTGCCGGGCAACCGCTGACTCTTCCCGATGGATTGCCGCAGCGTGGCGGAAACCGTGGCGACGATCGCGGCGGGCAGGACCGCATCTACGCCGCGCCCGGCCGGGAGGGCGATCTCTGGCTGGCCGCATTCAACGGACTCTATCATTCACTCGACGCTGGCAGGACCTTTGCGAAGCTGGGCGGCGTGGAACAGATCCACGCATTCGGTTTCGGGAAGGCTGCGCCTGGAGCCGATTATTCCGCGCTCTACCTGATTGGCATCGTGGACGGCGTGCGCGGCATCTTCCGTTCCGA
>CAYVPZ010000245.1:0-7085 GCA_964453955.1 uncultured Solibacteraceae bacterium
GTCGATGTCCTCGGTTTCGTGAGCGAGCGGAATGGGTCGCGGATTCTGGCGGACTGGACTCTGGCGGACCCGCCGGGC
Source organism: uncultured Solibacteraceae bacterium (assembly GCA_964453955.1). Lineage (GTDB taxonomy): Bacteria > Acidobacteriota > Terriglobia > Bryobacterales > Bryobacteraceae > CAWACP01. The sequence continues at coordinate 79 of CAYVPZ010000245.1, forward strand.
GTTCGGCCGAAGATGGCGGAACTGCCGGTGCTGACGGCCATTGGACAGGTGCACGGTCTCCCGGCCAAGGAAGCGGCGCGGGGATATCCGGTGCACGTCCACGGGGTGGTTACCTACGCCGACCCGGTCACGCGCAGCGTTTTCGTGGAGGACTCGACCGGGGGGATCTACTTGCAGATGTGGTCCGCCTCCGGGGAGATGCCGCGGGCCGGGCAACTGGCGGACGTGGACGGGATCAGCGGCCCGGGCGATTTCGCGCCGGTAATCGCCCACCCCACGGTGCGCGTGGGCGGCGAGGGCCCCATGCCCGAGCCGCAGCCCATCGAGATGGAACAACTGTTTGCCTGCGCCGCCGAAAGCCGCTGGGTGGAAGCGCGCGGCGTGGTGCACATGCTGGGCACGCAGGCCGGACACGCCACGCTGGGCGTGACCTGGGGCGTTCATCATTTCGTGGTGCACGTGAGCGGCTTAAGCCGGCTGCCAGATTCCCTGCTGGACGCGCGGATTCGCCTGCGCGGCGTTCTGGGCGCCCGCTTCAATTTCAAGCGCCAGCTCGCGGGCATCCAGATTTTCGTGCCGGACGCGAAATTCATTCAGGTGGATCAGGCGGCCGAGCGGGGCTCGACGCCGCTGCGGACGGTCGGGCAACTGCTCGAATACTCGCCCGCGATGAGCGACGGACAACGCTCGCGCATTCGCGGGACGGTCACGCTGGCCCATCCCAACGGCCCGACCTACGTAAGCGATTCCACGGGCGGCGTGCTGATCCAGAACCACGAGCCGGCCAGACTGAGGGCGGGGGACGTGGTGGAAGTGCTGGGGTTCGCGCAGGCGGGCGCTTTCAACCCGGTGCTCCGCGACGCGGAAATACACAAACTGGGCATATTCAAGCCGCCGCAGCCGCTGACCGTGACCGCCGAGGACGTCCTCGAAGAGGGCTACGATTCCGAACTGGTGCGCATCGACGCCCTGCTGGTGGATCAGGTGAACGGGCGCGGCGATCAGAGCATGGTTCTGGAGGCGGGCGGACGGCTGTTCAACGCGCGGCTGGACGAAGGCCGGTTACCGCCGCTGGGCCAGGGCGGTCTGCTGCGCATCACCGGAATTACCTCGCTGCAGGTGGACGATACACAGCAGTTGCTGGAGCCGACCGGGTTCTCGCTGCTGGTGCGCTCGCCGGCGGACGTGGTGGTATTGCGGGACGCGCCCTGGTGGACCGCCGAACGGACGCTGAAGCTGACCGGCGTGGCGGTGGCGCTGGCGCTGCTGGCCATGGCGTGGATTGTGGTGCTGCGGCGGCGAGTGCGGCAGCAGACGGCGGATCTGCGCATGGCCAAGGAGGCGGCCGAAGCGGCCAGCCGCGCCAAGAGCGAGTTTCTGGCCAACATGAGCCACGAGATCCGTACGCCCATGAACGGCATTCTGGGCATGACCCAGTTGACGCTGGAAACCGAGGTAACGCCGGAACAGAAGGAATACCTGTCGATGGCCCGGGCGTCGGCCGATTCGCTGCTCTCGCTGATTAACGATATCCTGGATTTCTCGAAAATCGAGGCCGGGAAGCTGGAACTCTACGCCAGCCCCTTCCTGCTGGACGAGGCGATTACAAAGACGGTGAAGCCGCTGGCCTGGCACGCCGCGCAGAAGGGCGTGGAGGTGCTGTGCGACATTGCGCCGGGCCTGCCCAACCGGCTGATCGGGGACGCCAACTGTCTGCGCCAGGTGTTGGTGAATCTGTTGGGTAACGCGATCAAGTTCACGCACAAGGGCGAGGTGGTTCTGCGCGTGGAGCAGGACTATCAGGCCGACGACATGGTGTGTTTGCGGTTCACCATTCGGGACACCGGGATCGGCATTCCCGCCGGCAAGCAGAAGGCGATTTTCGAAGCCTTCACCCAGGTGGACGGTTCCATCACGCGGCAGTATGGGGGCACCGGACTGGGCTTGTCCATTGCGTCGCGTCTGGTGGAAAAGATGCATGGACGCATCTGGCTGGAGAGCGAACCGGGCCGTGGAAGCACTTTTTGTTTCACCGCGGAACTGCAATTGAACCGCGGCGAGGCGGAGCCGGAGCAGGCCATGCCGGCCAGCCAGTTGCGGGATCTGCCCGTGCTGGTGGTGGACGACAATGCCACCAATCGCCGCATCTACGAACAATTCTTCCGCAGTTGGGGCATGCAGCCGCAGACGGCCGACGGGGCCGCCGCGGGCCTGGACCGGATGCGGGCCGCCGCGGCGTCGGGGAGCCCGTTCCGGCTGGTGATTCTGGACTATCAGATGCCCGACATGGATGGCATTCATCTGGCCGAGGCCATCCGGGGGGACGCCTCGCTGGGGGAACCGGCGTTGCTGCTGCTGAGTTCCGCGGGGCGCCGGCTGGACTTCGAGCTGTTCCGCCAGGTGCGCATCGCCGCTTTCCTGACCAAGCCGGTGGGGCAGTCGGAACTTCTGGACGCGGTGGCGCGCGCTCTTCGTCCGCACGACGGAAATGGCGAGCCGGCGACGGTGGCAGCCGGGCCGAGCGCTCGCGTTCTGTCCATCCTGCTGGCGGAGGACAACGTGGTGAATCAGCGGCTGGTGGTCAGGCTGCTGGAGAAACGGGGGCACGCGGTACAGATCGCTTCCAACGGCCGCGAGGCGGTCGAAAAGGCGTGGCGGCAAGACTTCGACGTCGTTCTCATGGACGTCCAGATGCCGGAAATGGACGGCTTCGACGCCACGCGGGCGATTCGGGAGCGGGAGAAGCGGATGGGTGTTCGCGTACCCATCATCGCCCTGACCGCGCACGCGCTGGACGACGACCGCCAGCGGTGCCGCGATGCCGGGATGGATGAGTTCGTCTCCAAACCCATAGAGCCGTCCGAGCTGTTCGTGGCCCTGGAGCGCGTCGCCGCGCTGGGAGTGGGCGTGACTGGCGGACCGGCCCGGAGTGCGTGAATTCACCCACCCGGATCTGTTCCAGCCTGCTAAAATCCACGCTGAATGGGGTCCCGCGAGGCGCAGAACTGGGCAAACACAGCGAAAGCGCCCCCGCGCCACATGGACACGGAATTGCAAAACTATTGCCGTCAAAGGAGAAATACAATGCTGCGATTGCTGGTAACGCTTGCTCTCGTGGTGGGGATTGTGCCCGTACTCAGTGCCGGTTCGCGCGATGCGGGCCCCACGCCCCTGATCAAGGTGGTGGAACCCGACAGCGCCAAGCCGGGCGACGAGGTGACTGTATCCGGAACGAACCTGGCGAAGGCCAACGTCGCGGCGGTCTACCTCACCCAGGGTGAGAAGACCATCAAAGTAAAGGTCACGTCGCAGACGGACACCGAAGTGAAGTTCACGGTTCCCATTGACCTCAAGACCGGACGGTTCGGCATCATGGTTCTTACCACCGGCGGCGACGACGCCCGCGAGATTGACGAGCCGGTCTTCCTGAGCATCGAGTAACGCCGTACTCCGGCAGTGCGATGGTCGCGCCGCGGATCGCCCGGCGGTCCGCGGCGCGGCGTGTTCAGCATATTCCAATCCACGAATGATCCTGAAACGAGGGATCGTTTCCAAGACAGGATGATCCTGAAAGCTGGCACACCTGGAGCCGGTGGTTTCCTTTCTGTGAGAATGCCCGCGGAAGCGGGGGAGTGGGGGCGAGGCGGCCGGCGTCTGAGGCCCCCTCGCCCGGCATTGATAGTGGAGAGACCCGGCTCTGCCGGCTTTGCGTCAGCATGCTAACCTCGGCGGGAAGGGCGACTCGAACGTGCAGGTGCGCAGCAGTTCGGCCTTGGCGCGCATCATTCGGCGGGCCGGTCCAGAAGTTCCCAGCGCAGGCCCTCTTTGAGATAGCGATGTGCCTGCGGCAAAGATCGAAGCTTCTCATAGGGCGTGGCATAGTCATCGGCTCGGTAGCGGCGGCGCCGGCGTCCGCGCTCATCGTTTGAGAACCTGGGCGAAGCCGCAGGGGCGGCGATAATTCAAGTACGGGTTGAAGTGCGCCGTATAGAAGCGCTGGATGGGGTCGGCGTATTGGTGGCAATGTGTCCGCAGCCGATATGCTTGCGAATGATCGCCCCGTTCTTGCCTACCACCAGGGCGTTGTCCGACCTGCGGTTCGGTCGCGACCGGGTGAGTTTCACCAGCAGCTTGTTGAGCAGATCGGCCACCGTGCGATTGACGAACTCCGAGCCGTTGTCGGAATGAAAGCCCACAATGAGAAACGGGAACTGGTGCAGCATCGCTTCCAGCACGGGGAGCAGATGCTGTTCGCTGATCCGGGCCACGCAGCGGGTAATCTGCGGCAAACTCAGTCCCGCGACCTTGCTCAGCAGTGCGCGGACAGCGCCACGCTGCTTCCTGCCCAGGGGAAAGTACTCCTGCTGCCGTAAGGTCGTCTCGATCCACGCGTAGCGCCCTGTCCGGCTCTGCCCCCTGAACTCGAGACGGCGCACTGCCGACAAGGAATCCTCTGACCTCTTCCGGGCTCAGCGCCTGAGTAGCTTTCATGCGAACTGCATCCGCCCCCCAGCGTGGCAGACCCGCAGTTTCAGGATCATCCTGTGTTGGAAACCATTTTTGTCAGGATCATCTCGTATTGGACAACTCTCGGTCCGGCGGGGTTCGTTACGGTATTCCATAATGAAAGATGGCACCACCTGACGTGCCTGGACGAGAGGAGCAGCCAGTGGGCACCATGAAAATCGCCGTGCTAGGCGGAGACGGCTACTGCGGTTGGGCGACGGCCCTGCATTTGTCGAAGCGCGGCCATGCGGTCGCCATCATCGACAATTTTTCGCGGCGTCAATGGGATCATGAACTCGGCGTCGAGACGCTGACGCCCATCCGCCCGCTCGCGGAGCGGATTCGAACCTGGCAGGCGCTGACCGGCAACGTCATCGAGCTGTTCGTGGGCGATGTGACCGACTACGAGTTCCTTTCGTCGGCGATCCGGGACTTCGAGCCGGACGCCGTGGTGCATTTCGCCGAACAGCGCTCCGCACCCTATTCGATGATCGACCGCAAGCACGCGGTGTTCACGCAGATCAACAACGTCGCGGGCACGCTGAACCTGCTGTTCGCTCTGCGCGAGTTTCGCCCGGAATGCCACCTGGTGAAGCTGGGCACCATGGGCGAGTACGGCACGCCGAACATCGATATCGAAGAGGGCTACATCACCATCGAGCACAACGGACGGAAGGATGTTCTTCCGTACCCCAAGCAGCCCGGCTCCTTCTACCATCTCTCCAAGGTGCACGACAGCCACAACATCATGTTCGCGTGCCGGATCTGGGGGCTTCGCGCCACCGATCTCAATCAGGGCGTGGTGTATGGAACCATTACCGACGAGACGGCGCTGGACGAGGCGCTCATCAACCGCTTCGATTACGACGAGGTGTTTGGCACCGTGCTCAATCGCTTCTGCGTGCAGGCGGCGCTGGGGCACCCGCTCACCGTCTACGGCCGCGGCGGGCAAACCCGCGGCTTTCTGGATATTCGCGACACGGTGCGCTGCGTCGAGCTGGCCTGCCTGTACCCGGCGTCCCCGGGCGAGTGCCGGGTGTTCAACCAGTTCACCGAGCAGTTCTCCGTGCTGGATCTGGCCGGAATGGTGCAGAGGGAAGCGCACAAGCTGGGGCTGGCGGTGAAGATCGACCATCTGTCGAATCCACGGGTGGAAGCGCAGGAGCACTACTACAACGCGAAGCATTCCAAGCTGGCCGACCTGGGTCTGGAGCCGCACCTGCTGTCGGATTCGCTGCTGGATTCGCTGATCAACATCGCCGTGCAGTATCGCCAGAGAATCGACCCGACCGTGTTGCTGCCGCAGGTGGACTGGCGCCTGGCGTCCAACCGGCGCCAGCAGCAGCCGGCGGTGACGGCCACGGCTACGCCGTAGAGCCGGCGGGACAAAAAAGGGGGACAGACTACTACGTGCATGTTTGGTGGCTGAAACCAAACAAGTAAGTCTGTCCCCTTTTTTGTCCCACTTTGCCCCGCCTCATTTTTCGGCAACCGGAACAAGCTCTCCGTCGCGGATATAGTATTCGCCGTCGCACCAGCGCAGGCTGGTGCGCGTGAAGCTGGTCAGCCAGATCAGGAACGCGAACGCGTCCCACAGCGGGATCAGCGGCATCCGCTTCCACAGGCCTGGTTGGCGGAGGCCGTGGATGCCAATGGTCCACATCATGGCCACGCGCAATGCGAGATACCCGCCCAGCCACGCGCAGGCAGCCAGCGGGGAGGGGAAGAGCGCGATGGCCACCAGGCACCACGGCAGGCCGTGCGTGAAGAGCAGGCCGAAGTGCCCCCAGGGCCGCATGTGACGCATCACCACCAACCAGCGCAGCCGCTTGTGGACAAGCTGGCCGAATGACGCGTAATCGGAAACCGCCAGCACGGTGTGGGGCAGCAACTTCACCGTGTGGCCGTGATCGGCGATGAGGTTGCCCACCAGGAAATCGTCGCCGGGCCGGTTCACCAGACTCTCGTATCCGCCGAAGTCGGCCAGTCGCGTGCGAGTGGTGGCGATGGTTGTGCCCAGGGCAAAGCGGACGCCCTCCAACTGCTGTGAGACGAGAATGCCGGCGAAGAAATCGGACATCATGCCGACCGATTGAAGATTTTCGGCGAAGGTGTTGTCTTCCGTGGAGGCGTAAAAGCAGGTGACCGCGCCGACTCGCGGGTCCTCAAGCGGCGCGACCACGGTGCGCAGATAATCGGGGGCCACGCGCACGTCGCTGTCGTTCATCACCAGCACTTCATTGCGCGCTTCGCCGACCAAACGCGCCAGCTTGGCCACTTTGTCGTTGACGCCGCTGAGGCCGGCGCCGGTGAAGAGCAGAATGCGGCGGTCGGGGAAATCGCGGGCCAGTTTCTCGATGACGGGGACGGCGGGATCGTCGCTGGAACCGACGCAGAACAGCAGCTCGTAGTCCGGGTAATCCTGGCGGCACAGGCTGGCGAAGTTTTCGTAGGCTTCGTGGTCGAGGCCGCGAATGGGCTGCAGGTTGCTCACCGGCGGG
>CAYVPZ010000246.1:0-7084 GCA_964453955.1 uncultured Solibacteraceae bacterium
TTCAGCACGATCACTGACAGGGTGTGGCCCAGCAGATCGTGCAGATCGCGGGCGATGCGCTCGCGCTCGGCGATGCGCGCCAGACGGTCGATCTCACCGTGGGCGAGCTCGAGGCGGCAGTCCATCTTTGCCCGGCGGTGGGCATCGATAACGATGGCGCCCACCAGCGGCACGAAAATGAGCGCCGGCGCCCAGAAAAAAACGGTAAGGTGCAGAAGCCAGCTTTGGAGCGCGGTGAGGGCAAAGATAGCGCCCACCCAGCGCCATGCCACCGGGGGCGCTCCGGCGTCGGCGACACTCGCCGCGGCGTAGATGGGGAAGGCGCACGCGGCTGGGTTCCACGTGGCAAAGAGTGCGCCGATGAGCCACATGGCCCCGGCGATCCAGACCGCCCGGGTGCCGGCGACCCAGTACGCCAGAAAGTACAGCGGAAGGAAAACCGCCACTGCGAGCGCGGTCAGCACCCACTCGAGAGCCGGCGCGTGATTGAGCGCCGGCTCGACGAGGAAATACGCCACGTAGATGAGCCACACGTAGGGCAGCCAGCCGACGTGCCGGCTGGGCGGGAGGAACGGATACTTCCTGGCCGCGGCGGTGTCACCCGACATGGATTCGGCCTTCGTCGCGCCGCCACGCCAGCCAGGCCGCGGCCACGAAAATGGCGGTCAGGCTGGCCAGCGCCTGGACGTGCGAAGCGATGCTGCCGTGGCCGGACGCGCCGGCAACGGTCAGGCTGATCTCGGACAGATGATACGCGGGCAGGGCCAGCGCAATGTGCTGGAGCGGATGCGGCAGGAATTGCAGCGGAACCCACAAACCCGAGCAGAACGCCATGGGCATGGCCACCAGGTTTATCATAGCCGGAGCGGAATTCGGGGTGACCAGGTAACCAAGCAGAAAGCCGAGGGCGCAGAACGGGATGGCCCCGCCCACGAACGCGACCGCGAGCTCGGCCCATTGCCCGGCGGGCATGCGCACCCCGCCAAGGGTTAGCGCGAGAGCGAACAGGGCGGCCACGATCATGGTGCTGAACATCAGCGCGCTGGCCAGCTTGGCCACGAACCAGCCCGCCGGCGGCATGGGGCTGGCGCGCTTCACTTCCAGCCATCCCAGCCCGCGCTCGGCGGCAATGCCCGCTCCCAGGCCCATCAGCGCCGCGAACATCACGCCAAACGAGGCCATGGTGCAGAGCACATAAACCGCCGCGCCCACCCCGCTCAGCGGACCGTTGCGCAGAACAATTCCAAAAAACACATAGAACATGACCGGAAAGGTCAGAATGGAGACGGAATATCGCGGCATGCGCAGCAGCGAGAGAAATTCGCATTGAATTTCGAGGAGAATCGCTTTCATCATGACTTTGCCTCCGTAATCGCGAGAAATGCCTCTTCGAGGCCGGCGGTGGTGACTTCCAGATCGTGCATGCCGGGATCCTGGGCGAACAGACGCCGCACCATGCGATCCGAGTCGGTGGCGACGATTTCGGTGAAGACGCCGTCGCGGCGCACCGAGACGCGCTCGGCCATGGCCGCGATTTGCGGCTCGTCGAGCGAGGTGATGCAGCGGATTTTACGCGACGCCGCGCGCTGGCGGATCTCGGACGACGTGCCGGCGGCGGCGATACGCCCGTGGTGGAGCACCACGATGCGGTCGGCCAGGGCGTCGGCCTCCTCCAGATAGTGGGTGGTAAGCAGCACGCTGCCCCCGCGCGCCACAAACGAGCGAATGTGCCGCCACAGGGCACGGCGGCTGTCCACGTCGAGGCCGGCGGTGGGTTCGTCCAGCATCAGAATGTCCGGGTTCCCGCAGATGGCCAGGGCAAACAACACGCGCTGTTTCTGGCCGCCGGAGAGGCGCCCGAACAAACGCCGCTCGATGCCCTCGAGGCCGGCGGCGCGCACGGTTTCCTCGAAGGGCAGGGGGGCCGGGTAGTAGCTGGAGAACAAGCGGATGTGCTCGGCGACGCGCAGGGTTTCGGGCACGCGGCCCACCTGTAGCATGGCCCCGGTACGCACGCGGGAGGCGCGCTCGCGCGGATCGCGCCCGAAGACGCGGGCCACTCCGGAATCCGGTTTCGCGAGGCCCAGCAGGAGGCGCACGGCGGTGGTCTTCCCCGCCCCGTTCGGCCCCAGCAGCGCCAGAAGTTGTCCGCGCGCGATTTCGAGGTCGACGCCCGCCAGCGCGGTCACCGGCCCGAATCGCCTGGTTACATTTCGCAGTTCGGCAATCACCATGACCCGATGGTGCGCCGGAAGGGCCGTTGGCGCCAGTGCCAAACGTCAGCAGCGGGCGGTGACAAATGTCACTATGACAAATGTCATGTCTGTTTCTTATGTGGCGCTGCTGAGAGGGATCAATGTCGGCGGGAAGAACAAGCTGCCGATGAAGGACCTGACCGCGATGTTTGCGGAGGCCGGATGCCGTGGCGTGTGCACGTACATCCAGAGCGGCAATGTGATTTTCGAAGCGGCCGCCGGCGCCGCGGCCCGGCTTCCCGGCGTCATTGAGAAGCGGATCGCCGGGCAGTTCGGATATCGCACGCCGGTGATTCTGCGGACGGCGAACGAGTTGCGCGAGGTGGTGGCCGCCAATCCTTTTCTCAAGGCCGGGGCCGGGCCGGAGATGCTGCATGTGATGTTCCTGGCGGACCGGCCGGCGGCGGGGGCGATCGCGGCGCTCGATCCACAGCGCTCGCCGCCCGATGAGTTCATCGTGCAGGGGCGGGAGGTCTATTTGCGGCTTCTGCTGGGCGGGGGGAACTCGAAGCTGACCAACGCCTATTTCGACGCGAAGCTGGGCACCGTGAGCACGGCGAGGAACTGGCGCACGGTGACCAGGCTGCTGGAGATGGCGGGGGGTTGAGATGCCGCGCAGGCGAAAACGCCTGCTCTACAATCCAAACCGGTTATCCGGCGATGGAACGGGCGGCGGCGAGCGCGGCCTCGTAATCGGGATGGTCGGCCACTTCCTTCACGTACTCCACGTGGCGCAGTTTGTTCTCGCCGTCCACCACGAAGATGGCCCGGCTCTCGATGCGCAGTTCCTTGATCAGCGTGCCGTAGTGCTCGCCGAACGAGCCGTTGCGATGATCGGAAAGCATCTTGACGTTGTCGATGCCGAAAGCGCCGCACCAGCGCTTCTGCGCGAACGGCAGATCCATGCTGACCGTGTAGATGTCGATACCGCCGAGCCGCGCCGCTTCCTCATTGAAGCGCTTGGTCTGCGCATCGCACACCGGTGTATCGAGGGATGGGACCACGCTGAAAACCCGCACCTTGTTCCCGGTGGTTTCCAGGGTCACCCGCTGCAGGCTGTCGTTCACCACGTCGAATTCCGGCGCCGCGTCCCCGGCTTTCAACTCCGGGCCGATGAGCGTCATGGGGTTGCCGCGAAGAGTGGTCGCACCCGATCGTTCCATAGATTGTTTGATTCCTTTCCGGCTTATTGTAGCAGCCCGATTCTCAACCGGCCCGGCGTAGGCGCGCGAACAAGGCGAGAGCAGCGGCGTCGGCAACGGCCAGCACGCCGGCGGTGCAGAAGCCGATTCGGGTGAGTTCCGGCGAGGTCATGTGCCGCCAGAACGCGCCCGTCCATTCCGCGGAGGCTCCGCGCACGATCAGCACCATGGCCACCAGCAGGGCCAGAAACAGGAGCCGCAGAATGGTTTTGGCGGCGCGGGTGGAAAACAGGTGCGCGAGCAGTCCGGCGACAATCACGGCCGCCAGCGTGGCCGTGGCGCTGAATACCATGCCCGCGGCGAGGAACGCACCGCCGGGCAGCAGCACGTGGCCGTGCCAGTTGGCGGCGTTCACGGTCATCGCGCCCGCGGCGACGATGACCATGCCCAGACCCCAGCCGTAGAGCGCCGCCAGCAGGGCGCGGCCCACCGTGGCGGCAACGGAATCCGCGGAGCCGGCCAGAGCGTCGGCGGCCATGGGCGCCACCAGCACCAGCGGCAGGCAGAAGTACGCCGTCAGCAGTACCGGATCGAGAAAGTCATAGCGCTTGAAATAAGGGACCAGAATTCCGAACAGAGCGACGATGAGCAGGACGGTGAGAGTGGGTCGCGCCATGTTACTGTGATACCAGTACATGCCGGAGCCGCGTCAGGGGACCTCCCTGGTGCGGCATAGGGCAAATTTGGTGCCTCCCGTCCGATAATACTTCACGGGCTCGACGCCGATAACAAAAGTATATGCTGGACAGGCGTGTTGAAAACCGGTTGCTCTGCTCCGATCTTGTCGATCTGGAGTGGACGGACAAAACCGGCCGTATGCGGCGATGCGTGGCCAACCTCGAGGACATCTCGCTGTCCGGCGCCTGTCTGCAGTTGGATCGGCCCATCCCCCTCGGATCGCCTACGCGGATTACTTATCCCAAGGGCGAACTGGTGGGTACGGTTCGCTATTGCGTCTTCCGTGAGATCGGCTTCTTCCTGGGCGTTGAGTTCGCCGATGGCTGCCGATGGTCGCAGCGGCAATTCCGCCCGCAGCATCTGCTCGATCCGCGCAAGCTGGTAATTCGCGCGGTGAATCGGACCGTTCGCCAGTTTGGCCGGGCCGCCATTCAGTAACCCTGGCCCCGGCGTTTTGCCCCACGCACAGGATATGATTCATGTTTGGCGGGGCCGCCAGCCATCATGACGAAAGCAAGCCGCACCGCGTCCGAGCCCGGGCTATGCGGTGTTGTGGCCGCCTCCCTCACCCCGCGCCGCGCCGGCGAGCCCGTGGTCGATCTGGCGGCTCTGCTGGAGGTGGTGGATTTCCTTTGCTCCGCTGGCGTGAATGGCATCGTCCTGTTCGGCTCCACGGGGGAGTTCGTGCACTTTGGCGCGGCGGACCGGGCCCGCGCCCTCAGCCTGGCGGTGAAGCGCAGCCGATGCCCGGTTTACGCCAACGTCTCTCATTCCACGCTGGACAGCGCCATCGCGCTGGCGGATGAAGCGGCCAGCGCCGGGGCCGAGGGCGTGCTGCTCATGCCCCCCATCTACTTCCGCTACGACCAGGAGACCGTTCGCCAGTATTATCTGGAATTCCTCGGCGCGCTGCACGGCATCCTGCCCGCGTACCTGTACAATATTCCGGCGTTTTCCACGGCGATCACGGTCGAAACCGCGGCCGCCCTCATCGCCGCCGGGTACCGTGGGATTAAGGATTCGAGCGGGGACCCCGAGTATTTCTCTGGTCTGGTGGGGGCGTGCGGGGCGTCGGGCGCGGCGCTGCTCACGGGAAGCGAGCGGCTTTATGGCCGGTTTCGGGGTGCGGGAGCATCCGGCATTATTTCCGGCGTGGCGGCGGCGGTGCCCGAACTGGTGGTGGCGTATGAGAGTGCCTTGTGCGGTGGCGACGAGGAGGGGATTGCGCGGCTGGGCGCGCGCGTGGAGGAGTTCGTCGCGTGGGTGGAGGAGTTCCCCGCCCCAATGATCGTCCGGGAGGCCGCCAACCTGCGCGGGCTGCGGGCGGGCGCCGCGGCCGCGCCACTGGGTCCGGGTCTGCGGTGCCGCCTGGAGGAGTTTCGAGCCTGGTTCCCGGAATGGTGGCGCGGCGTGAAGGCGGAGACAGCCGCGTCGCGATAATTGTTCAGTATCCTGATCGTATGTCTCTGCCAAGTCTGCTGCCTGTTTATCAGAACCTTCCCAGCCGCGCGCTGAAGGATGTGGCCGGCGAGGCGAGGCGGCAACTCGCGCTCGCCGGATTCGCCGCGCGCGTGCCACCCGGAGCGCGCATCGCCATCGGCGCGGGCAGCAGGGGCATCTCCAACATCGCGACCATCGTCCGCGCGGTGGCCGACTACTGGAGGGAGGCCGGCTGCCATCCCTTCATCTTCCCGGCCATGGGGAGCCATGGCGCGGCCACCGCCGAGGGGCAGGCGCTGGTGCTGGCTCACTACGGGATCGACGAAGCGGCCATGGGATGTCCGGTGATCAGCTCCATTGACGCTGTCTCGCTCGGGCGCACCGAGGACGGCATCGAGGCGTTCATGGACCGCAATGCCTGGTCCAGCGACGGCGTGCTGCTGGTGGGCCGGGTTAAGCCGCATACGGATTTCGCCGGGCGCATCGAGAGCGGCCTCTGCAAGATGATGGCGATCGGCATCGGCAAGTTCGCCGGCGCGCGCCAGTATCACACCTTCGCTTACAAACTGGGGATGGAACGGGTGATCCGCACCGTGGGCCGGCAGGTGCTGGGTTCCGGCAAAATGCTCGGCGGCCTGGCCATTCTGGAAGACGGCCGCCACCAGACGGCGCACCTCGAGGCGGTGCCGGCCCAGACGATGGAATCGCGCGAGGAGGAGCTGCTGGCGCTGGTGAAGGAGTGGACCCCGCGCCTCCCGGTTAGCAATCTGGATCTGCTGGTGGTCAACGAGATCGGCAAGAACATCAGCGGCACAGGCCTGGACGCAAAGGTCATTAACCGCAGCATCGACGGCGAGCTGAATTGCTGGCCGGGCGTGGAGACGCGCATCGAGCGCATCTTCCTGCGGGACCTGAGCGACTTATCCTATGGCAACGGCGTGGGCATCGGCATGGCCGACGTGATCCACGACCGCATTCTGGCGAAGATCGACTGGAACGCCACCTGGATCAATTCGCTGACCGCGTCCACTCCGGCCGGCAGCCGCACGCCGATCCACTTTGCCAGCGATCGCGAGTGCATGGAGCGAATTGCCCGGACCGTTGGCAAGCTGGAGACATCCCGGATCACGATTGGCTGGATTCACAACACACTCGAACTTTCCGAGATGCTGCTGAGCGAGAATCTGCGCGCGGAAATCGAGGGGAATCCCAGCCTGGAGATCGTAGGGCCGCCGCAGCAGATTGAGTTCGACGCGGCGGGAAACCTGACCGGAAGCCCCTTGCGGGCGGTTCCGGCCGGGGAGCTTTGCTGACGGGCGCGCGCAGAGCTTGCCTGGTGGGGACCTGGCCCGGCGCGCACCCGCCGGCGAAAACGGTTTGTTTAGCTGCCCTGACCCGCGGCGTTCGACATCACGACACCGATCTTGCTGAAGATGGTGCTGATGCTGGTGGCCACGTTCGGCATGATTGCGCCAGCGGCCACGGCCACGAATCCGGCCATGAGGGCGT
>CAYVPZ010000247.1:0-7082 GCA_964453955.1 uncultured Solibacteraceae bacterium
CCGCAGCTCCGCCCGATCAGAGTGGAGACGGCCGCGCCGGTGACGCCCAGCGCCGGGAAGGGGCCCAGCCCGAAGATGAAGCAGGGGTCCAGCGCGAGGTTGATCAGATTGGACATCCACAACACGCGCATGGCCACCGACGCGTCGCCCGCGCCGCGAAATATGGCGTTATTCAGGAACAGCAGCATCACCACCACGCTGCTTCCGAAGACGATGGCGGTGTAGTGATGGCCGGTGGCCACCAGGCCGGCGGGTGCGCCCATCCATTCGAGCAGGTGCGGCGCCAGCAGGAAGCCGGGAACGCCCATCAAGATGGCCACGCCGATGCCCAGGAAGATGGCCTGCACGGCGGCGGTAGCGGCCCCCTGCGTGTCCTTCTCGCCGATGCGCCGCGCCACCATGGCGGTGGTGGACAAGCTCACGCCGAAGGCCACCGAAAACACCAGCGTCATCATCGATTCGGTGAGGCCCACGGTGGCGATGGCGTTGGCACCCAGGCGGGTGACCCAGAACACGTCCACAATGGCGAACAGCGACTCCATGCACATTTCCAGCACCATGGGCGTGGCCAGCAGGAAAATGGCGCGGCTGATGGAGCCCTCGGTGAAGTCCTGATGCGTGCCGCGAATGGCTTCGAGCAGAGAGCTCCAGATGGTTCGGCGGGGTAGGGTAAGGGCTGGCGTGGCCATGAAATGCGCCTCCTGAGCGCGTCATTTACGCTGACTGGGGTGAGCCTGCGGTGGAGAGTGCTCAGCTAGTGAGCGCCGCAGGCAGGAACGAGACAGCGACACGCGGATCGCACCCCGGCAGGGTGGCGATGACGAGCGTGCTGTGTCCGTTCTTGCGCATGGCCGGAAGCGGGAACGTCAAATTCCCGTTGACCCAATATAACCGGTGGGCGGGAGGGTTGGCAAGAGGGATGTGGCAGTCTCTCGCGCTCCCGGCTCAACCGGCCGCTTCAGAGGAGCCGCACGAGTACGAGATGGAGACATCCCGAACAAGTGAACTCTCGACCGTCGTTTTCCCAAACCGACCACGGAGCGGCGTACAATGTGGATGGGATGAGTCTCGATGACTATAAGGTGGTGCTTTATCGGAATCAGCCCGATGGCTGGGTTGCGGAAATCCCCGCCGTTCAAGGATGCTACGCACTGATGCCGACGCGCGAAGAGGCCTTGGCAGAACTTGCAGACGTGTTTGAGATGATCGAGGCCGAATATCGGGAGAAGGGGCTATCCTTGCCGGCAGACAGTACCGCGATTGTGAATGCCTAGCGCCAGAGCCGAGGATTTCCGTCGCGCCGCTGTCCACCTGGGTTTCCAACGGCACCGCAAGAGCGGTAGTCATGAGCGCTGGATTCATCCGGATGGCCGGGCGGTCACTATTCCAATCCACGGTGGCAGCGAAATAGGCCCGCCGCTATTTCACAAAATCCTGGCCCAAATGGGAATCAGCCTGGACGAATTCCGTAAGCTGCAGTAGCGCGTTTCTGTTAGGGGGGACAGGAAGGACAGCGATTGGGTAGACGGACAGCAACTCATCTACCTCGCCGATCCCGAACTGTATTTTGTGACCGAAGAAACGAAAATCAGAACGAAGTGTGCCGCGTCGCCCCAGAGCATCCGCGTACTGATCCTGCCGGAGTTCGTTCGGGATTAACTAGGGATTAACCTGTGACGCGACCCTTACGCTGCCCGAGGACGGCGACCCATGAGGATGTCGAACAGCACCTGATTGTGGTCGATGTGATGGGTGTTGAAGCCGGTGATCCCGAGGCGGACTTTGCCGAACTGCGGCTGCAACACGGCGTCGATTTCCGGGCTCTTGATGTTGCCGAAGCAGTGCTTCGTGGCGAAACGCGGCTTGGGCCATATTCACTTCGATCACTGACGGCGGCTGCACCTGTTGAGTGCGGGTCACGAGCGGCAGCACGTGAATGCAGGCGGTCGGAGACACCGGCAGAAACACCTCCACGTTCGGGCGCGCGAAGCCAATGCCGAAGTACAGCCGATTGCCCTCCGTCCGTTCCATTGTCACAACCGGGGCGTCACCGATTACGAAGGGATGCGTGGCGTCCGTGGTCATGATGCCCCATTGGCCGTTGAGCATGCCCTTATCCTGAAACGCCATCATTGTTTCGACGGCTTGTATATAATCCCGCTGGGCTTCGTCCGGGCCGCTATGCTCCGCAATCTGCTTCTCGGTGACGGCGATGATCTGTTTTTTCATCACCACTTCCGTAACCGGCAGACCGAGCCGGACTGCTTCGACGGTGTATTTTGCCGTGAGTTCCGACAGCTTCTTATCGTCGTTCAGCAGCGCCCGGAAAGCGTCCATTTTCGTCTTCGCGAGTACGGCACTGGCCGCCTGCCGCCCGACAGATCGTGCGAACAGCATTCGGACGTACCCCGTCAGCAGACGGATGCGCCTTGAGTCGAGGAAGAACGTCCGGTAGCCGATCATCTCGATGAACTCGTTCACGGGGTCCTCAAACTCCTGCTTCAGCCGGAGTTCGATTTGCTCTTCTTTCGCGGCGTTCGCCGGGTCCGCGAAATGGCCATCCCACGCTGTCGCCCTTCCGGGCGACGCTCTCCACCAAGGCGGGAGGCCCTTCTGGTACTGCCAGAGCCGCTTGGACTTCGTTCGCGGATCGTCGTATGCGAACTGTCCGAGCAACTTTCTGGGTACGGTGTGGGAGAACATTTGTGCCGCCGCCTGTACACTCCAGCTTAGCGTGATTTGCGCGTCGAAAACGGCTAACTCCGAGAGATGCCTTGAGCAGCCGATGCGGATGGGAACCGGCGGATCAATGGAGATATGTCGCGAAGCGTTTAGTAATGGTTGCCGGAATCCACCTGGGCGCAAAACGGCCGACCCATGCAAGTGAACCGGGCCAATGGATCCGAGAATGCCGTTCCGGAGGCGGCTCCTCGGCGAACCGCCCCCGCGAGTTCCACTCGTCAATCCCGCCCCATCAAACCGTCTGCCCCGAAGCCTCTCGCTCGTACTCGATCGGGTCGCCGAAACCCGCGTCAATCCCCAGCTCCCGCAATGCCGCCGCCGCCGTCAGCCGCCGGTACGAGTTGAACGTCACCACATGCGCCAGCATCCCTCCGAACGTGAACTGCTCGGGAGGCTGGCACAGCTCGTCCACAAATGTGTCGTCCCACCCGCCGCGCGCGCGCACCGCGCACAGCACTCGCTGGAAATCGGCGTCGGCTTTCTCGTAACGGGTCAGCAGCTCGGCCGGGCTGAGCCGCCGCTTTTCTGTGGGGACGGAGCCGCCGGTTATCGCCGCCGTCCACACTTCCTTGGTGAACACGATGCGGTCCAGCAGCTCGCGCAGGCTGCGCTCGGGCTGGTGCCACGGCAGCAGTTCCGGCGTCGCCAGCGGCCGGTCGAGCTGCTCGTCGGAAAGCTGGCGCGCGTGCTCCAGCAGTTTGCGGGTGTGCCAGGTTTCGTACCCGGCGAAACGGTCGAACAGGTCCATATCGAGTGCTCCTTTCGATGGGGAACCGGGCGCGAAGAAATGCACGCCGCTCGCCCCGGCCAGCCGGAAATGCAGCACGCCAATGCGGCGGTAGAGACTCGGCGACACGCCAAACGCTTTGCGGAACGCCCGCGTGAACGCTTCCAGCGACCCGTACTGGGCTTCGAACGCGATCTCCGTAACGGCGCTTGCGGTGCGCCCCAGTTGCCACGCCGCCCGCTCCAGCAGCAGACGGCGGCGCATGGCCGCGGGCGTCTCCTCCAGCAGGGCGCGAAACAGCCGGTGAAACTGAGTCCGGCTCTGGAAGGCGCGCCGCGCCAGATCGGGCGTCTCGCTCTCCACGTCCAGCGAGTCCACCACCACATCGCACAACCGCTCCGCCTCGCGTTCTTTCTTCACTTCACGGTTCCCAGGACAGAATCGTAGCATCGCCCGGCCGCCCTCCGCCTGATCGTTCGTCCCAATTTGATGCGCATCGTGGTAGAACGGATGACGATGGCTTCTCGACGCGCCTTCACCTTTGCCTGCGTGTTGTGCGCCTGCTCCGCGACGGCGCAGACGGACCCGGGCGTCTGGAAGTTCGCGGTCTCCGGCGATTCGCGCAACTGCGGCGACATCGTGATGCCGGCGATTGCCGCGGGGGTGCGCCAGAGCGGAGCGGAGTTCTACTGGCACCTCGGCGATTTCCGGGCGATCTACGCTTTCGACGAAGACCTGGGGCCGCCGACGGACATCCTCAGCTACGAAACCCGCGCGTGGCCCGACTTCATCGCCCATCAGCTCGCCCCCTTCGGCGATCTGCCCGTGTTCCTCGCTATCGGCAATCACGAAACCATTCCGCCGGCAACGCGGGAGGGCTATCTGATTCAGTTCGCCGACTGGCTGGACAGCCCGGTCCTGCGTGCCCAGCGCCTGCGGGACGATCCGCAGGATCATAAGCTGCGCAGTTACTACCACTGGATCAGCCATGGCGTCGATTTCATCACCCTCGACAACGCCTCCGCGGATCAGTTCGATGTCACCCAGGAGAAATGGTTTGACGCGCTCATCGAGCGGGACGAGGCGTCGAGGGAGATTCGCACCATCGTGGTGGGCATGCACGAGGCGCTGCCCGGCGGCGTCGGCGACAGCCACAGCATGGGCGCCTCGCCTCAGGGCGAAAAAAGCGGTCGAGCCGTCTACGAGAAGCTCTGGCACACGCAGCTTTCCGCCCGGAAGCGCATCTACGTGCTGGCCAGCCACTGGCACATCTACATGGAGGACGTGTACGACACCGCGGCGTGGAAGGGCCGGGTGCTTCCCGGGTGGATTGTGGGCACGGCGGGGGCTCAGCGATACCCGTCGCCCGACGGCGCCGGACCCAGTCAAAAAACCCGAGCCGGCGTGTACGGGTACCTGACCGGGACCGTAAGCGCCGATGGTTCCATCGCGTTCGACTTCCACGAAATCAGTCTGGCGGATCTGCTGCGCGCCGACCAGGGGAAGCACCCGGGAACGCTGGTGAACTGGTGCTTCAGCGAAAACAAACGGTAAGCGGACGCCCTCACTGATTGCGCAGGTCGCGCACGATCTTCCGCGTCGATTCGTCGGCTTTGAGCCAGTCCAGCAGCAGATCGGTCACGTCCACGGTCTGGACGTCCTTCCCTTTCGGCGGGTCGGCCTCGATGGAAGTCACCTGGGCCTTTTGCTCGATTTCGGGAAACGCCGGCGCCAGTGCCTCCAGGATGTTGGCGATGGGCGCTTCGCCAGCCAGTTGCCGATGGGCGAGCTCCTGTTGGGCGCCGAACCAGGGTTCGAGCTCCCGCACCCTGGCTGTGTCGTTCGCTTTCTTCGCCGCCGCCATCTCCGCGCGATTCGCCTTCAGAATGTCGCCAAAGAGCTGTGAGCGGTAATACCCCACCACGATGGACCGCTTATCAAATGTCCCAATCCGTTTCGGCTGCGCACACAACGGCGCCACACCGAGCAGCGCGGCCAGGCCGGCCGCCGCGAGATGACAAAGTAGTTTCATAACCAGGACTCCTTCCACCCCAGTTTCCTCCGGGCGCGGCCCGGCGCAGCTTCGAAATGGCTTACAAAACCCTTCGCAAACCGTCAGCGAGCGCCGGAACCCTGGAATGCGCCATGGATAGCCAGGTGAGCGCCCACCTGCACGGCGATTTCGTGCGCGGCGCCGGCTTCGGTCCGGTCCCACTCCGCCGCGGGGTACTCGTAGCTATCTGCCCAAATCAGCCTGCCGGTGTGCACGTCGACAAGCCTCGGCGTGATTCTGATCTGCCCACCTGATTTCTGAATGGTTCCTTCCACCAGGACTTCCAGACCAAGCAGGCGCCCCATCAGCCCCATCGAGTTGCCCATCCGCTGGTGGCGCCGAACCGTGCTCGGGGCGACGACGCTGATGCCACCCAGCTTCGCCAAATCCGTGACCAGCAGGTCGCTGAAGCCCTGGGAGAAGGCCGCATGGTCCAGCCCGGCGCCCAGACAGTCGAAAGGAACCACCGCCAGGCTGGGTGCGCCTTCTTTCAGCGTCAGGTATTTCGAGGGCGTGTAGAACTGCCAGTAAATGGTCCCACCGAGAACGATAACGAATACCACCGCGGCCAGCCACCATGCCAGCCGTGAGCGGGGCGGCTGCGACGCCGGCACCGGGTCCTCTCGCAATTCGGTCACCTGGGCGATGAATCGGTAGCCCCGGCGAGGGATGGTTTCAATGCAGGTGCCTGCCGCGCTCTCCCCCTCCAGAACCTTGCGCAAAAGCGAGATGTTGCGCGCGAGCCCCACCTCTTCGATGGCCGTATCGGGCCAGACCAGCTTCATCAGGTCTGCCTTCTCGACAACACGGCCCCGCCGCTCCACCAGGATGTGAAGAATGTCGATTACCTTGGGCGCCAATGGCACCACTTCCCGGTCGCGAAACAGCAATCGCTGTCCAGGGTCGTAGCGAAAGGGTCCGAACTCATACGACGGCGCCATCCGACCCGATTCTATCGGACGGCCAGCGCGATGTTACGCTACCGCTGCTTCGCCCCCAGCGGGATGCGGATCAGCACCCACCCAATCGCCGCGAAACCCGCCAGCGCCAGCCACCCGCCCCACGCCGGGAAGAAACTGAACCGGTCCGCGCCGGTGAGCATGTGCGTGAACGAGGGCACCTGGCTCACCGCCAGCACGGCAATGAGGATGCCCATGATCGCCTCCCCCGCGATCAGCCCGGACGCCAGCAGCGTACCGCGCTCATCCACCGCCGCCTTCTTCTCGGCGCTGTAGCGGGCGGTGAAGCGGTCCACCAGCCATTTGCACACCCCGCCCACGAAGATGGCCGAGGAGGTGTCGAATGGCAGGTACATGCCCACGGCAATCAGCATGGGTGAGTGCGCCCCGCACATGATGAGCGCGATGCCGAAGGCGATGCCGATACCGAGCAGGCCCCAGGCCATTTGTCCGCCCACGATGCCCTTGGCCAGTTGCGCCATCAGTCCCGCCTGGGGCGCCGGCAGAGCGCGGCCGCCGATGCCGCCGGTGGCCAGATTAGCCTCGTGCAGCACCATGATGGGCCACATCAGGAAGAATGCCAGCATCACCACGGCGATCA
>CAYVPZ010000248.1:0-7075 GCA_964453955.1 uncultured Solibacteraceae bacterium
CGACTCGATGCGCGAACACGCGTCCACGCCCCACGGGTGAGCGATGCGAATGGCCTCGGCGACGTTGCCTGCATCCAGCCCGCCGGCGACTATAACCTGCCAGCCCTCGATCCGCGCAAGCGGCCAGGCGAAGCTGCGGCCAGTGCCCCCATGCATGCCGGGCACGGCGGTATCGAGCAGAATCGCCTCGGCGCCGGTGGCGCTTTCCACGTCCAGCACGGCATCGGCGCTCACGCGGCAGGCGCGCCAATAGCGGGAACTCGCGGGCGCCTCCCCGCCGTGCAACTGGACCACGTCGAGGTTGACCGCGCGCGCGATGGCCGCAACGGCCGCCGGCGCTTCATTCACGAACACGCCAACCTTCAGCACACGCGGAGGCAATTGCGCCGTGATGGCCGCAGCCGCGGTCGGGGTCAGGTAACGCGGGCTGGCAGCCCAGAAGTTAAACCCGAGTGCCGAAGCGCCCGCTTCCACCGCCGCCAGGGCATCGTCAGCGTGGGTGATGCCGCAGATCTTCACCATCATCCCAGCAACGCCCTTACCGCCGCCGCGGAATCCGGCGCGGTCATGAGATGCTCGCCCACCAGACACGCGTGATAACCGGCGGCGCACAGCCTGCGCACGTCGGCGGCGGTGCGGATGCCGCTCTCGGCCACGCGGACGGCGTTCGCCGGCATCTGGTCCGCGAGTTCCAGCGCCGTCTCCAGCCGCACCTCGAACGTGCGCAGGTCGCGATTGTTCACGCCGATGATCTCCGCGCCGGAAGCCACCGCGCGCTTCAGCTCTTCGTTATCGTGCACTTCCACCAGCGCGGCCATGCCGTGGCGGGCCGCCAGCTCGCGATAGTCGCGCAGGTCGCGGTCGCTGAGAACGGCCACGATCAGCAGAATGGCATCGGCGTCGTGCACCGCCGCTTCGAGGATATGAAACGGGTCGATGGTGAAATCCTTGCGCAGCACCGGCAGCCGCACCGCCGCGCGCGCCGATTCGAGATCGGCCAGGCTCCCCTGGAAGTGTTTCTGATCGGTAAGCACGGAGATGGCCGCGGCGCCGCCCGCTTCGTAGGCGCGCGCAATGCGCGGAGGGTCGAAATCGGCCGCGATCAAGCCTCGGCTGGGCGACGCTTTCTTGATCTCGGCGATGATCGCCGGCAGGTGGGCGGTGAGGGCCCGCGCAAAATCGCGCCGATCCTCTTTTCGACGCGCCAGTTCGGCCTTCTTGTCAGTGATGATGCGGTCCAGCATGGCGAGGGTAACTCTTATGGTCGCATGCTGGTGCGGGCGGCGGCAGCCAGCGTCCGACAAACCTGTTTTGGTATATCCCATATGGGGTTATATGCTTATTCCCGGCAGAGCGAAATACGTGGCCAGCGAAGCGCATCAGAGGTTCCGAAAGCTCCTTGCGGAGGCTCGGAAAGGGGCAGGCCTGACCCAGTCCGAGCTTTCTTCACGCCTCCAGCGGCCACAGTCGTTCGTTTCGAAATACGAGCGCGGGGAGCGCCGGCTGGACGTTGTCGAGTTCGGGGACGTAGCCAATGCGATCGGGGTAGACCCGATTCGATTTCTGCGGCGGTTTTACAAGGGTGGAGCGTGAAAATCGTAGATGTGATCACGCTCCAGTCCTCCGGGTCGTACGCGGGTTCGGCGCATTGGCGGAGAACCAGAAAGCAGATTCATCAGGCAGTAAAGCGATGTGAGTGGCCGGTTGGCAGCGGATCGTTCACCATCTATCCCCAGAGCGGCAAGAAACGTGGCGAGGGAAACGGCGTTCGTCCGATTCGGAACGAGTTCGTCAAAGAACTGAAAAGGCGCGGCTGGGTGATCGAGGGGAAGGCCAAAAACGCCCTCGCCCAGGAGCTCGGCGATTTCGACGCGGTGCTGCCCGGTCCTGAAAAGCCCATCGTCGTTGAATGGGAGACCGGGAACATTTCCTCGTCGCATCGATCAATGAACAAACTTACGATGCTCGTTTCGTGTAGCGTCATTTCCGCGGGCATTCTGGTGGTTCCGTCTCGCAGGCTGTACGCGTATCTGACGGACCGAATCGGTAACATCAAAGAGCTTGAGCCGTATTTCGGGCTCTGGAAATCCGTGCCGTGCGAATCCGGAGTTCTGGAGTTAGTGGTGATCGAGCATGATGCCGAAAGCCACGACGTTCCGCGAATTCCCAAAATGACTGCCCGCCGCGCGGGCGGCTAAGTTTCAACGAAATCGGCGTTCTTGTGAGAGTGGATCTCGCCCGTTTCGAGGCGGTCGACTATCTCCTGGGCGAAGTCGATCTCCATCCCGATCCACTCGCGGCCCTTCTTCTCGCACACCGCGAACGTCGTGCCGCTGCCGCCGAAAGGGTCCAGAACGAGGTCGCCGGGCAGCGTCGACATTTCTACCACGCGATCGAGAGTTTTCGTCGACAGCGCGTTGGCCTTCCGGTCCTTCGACTTGAACTTCCAGTGGCGCACCGGGGGGATGTCCGTCCAGACATCCTTGAGGGTAACCCCCTTCGGGTTCATCGCTCCCCGGTGACCTCCGTAGTCCTTTACTTCGCCGCCGCAGTGCCGGCAGATCTGGATGGGGGTCCTGATCCGCCGGAAGGTCTTCGGTTTTCCCTTCGTGTAATAGAGCAGGCTGTAGTGACTGGGATGGAGACGCCCCGGAATCGGAAGACACGCCGAGATTTCGATGGCGATCCAGTGACGGAAATCCATTCCCAATTCAGTAAGGTAGGCCCCAAGGGGAATGTTCCACTTCGGCAGGTTGTACAGAAAGAACGCGCCGCCCGGTTTGATGATACGGACGCATTCCCCGACCCATTCCCTGCACCACCTGAGGTACTCCTGGTCCGGCAGAAGGTCATCGCAATTCTCGCCATACTCCTTGCCGAGGTTGAACGGAGGGTCCGCGAAAACGGTGTCGACCACGCCATCTTTTATGTGTGGGAGCACGGCCATGCAATCGGTTGAGAAAAGAGCCCCAAGCGATGTGGCGAACAGGGGCGCCGGCGCTCCATCGTCTTTGAGAAAGTGACGGGCGTCGAACTTCCGGTCTTCCCATTTCAAAGCCGATTGCTTCGCCACTGGCTCAAGTCTCTCCGAAGAATCATGATAACCCAAAACAGGTTTTCTCGCAATACGTCTCCGCTCTGCTATCCTGCAACTCATATGGTCAAGGCCGCGCTCTCGTTTTTGCTGCTGACGCTGTCGCTCGTCGGCGGCCCGCCGCCTCAATTGCAGGGATCTTTCCGCCGGCCCGAGAAGAACGGCTGGATTTTCGTTCATCTCCACGGCCAGCCGTCCGAGATCGGCTTTCAGCACGGGTACCTGCTGGCCCCGGAGATTCAGGATCTGCTGCACGTGGCGCGCGTCGCGTTGCCACACGATTCCCGCAAGGACTGGTCCTTTTACCGCGAGGCCGCGCAAACCGTCTTCCTGCCGCATATCGAAAAGCAGTATCGCGAAGAGTTGCAGGGAATCGTCGATGGACTGCGTGCTCACGGCGCGGACGCCGACCTGACGGACATCGTGATTCTGAACGCCTGGGAGGAATTGACGCCCTACTACACCAACTGGTACGACAAACAGAAACCGCTGCTGAGCTCCGCCCCGCGGCCGGTTCCCGAACACTGCAGCGCCTTTGTCGCCACCGGGAGCTACACGAGGGACGGACGGCCGGTGATCGCGCACAACAACTGGGTGGATTACTCAGCCGGCTCCCGCTGGAACATTATCTTCGACATTGTTCCCGCGGCCGGACACCGCATTCTGATGGACGGCGAGCCCGGGGTGATCGACAGCGGCGACGACTTCGGCATGAACGACGCCGGGATCGTGATTACCGAGACCACCATCGGCCACTTCTCCGGGTTCGACCCGGCGGGCATTCCGGAGTTCGTGCGCGCGCGCAAGGCCATGCAGTACGCCACCAATATCGGCGAGTTCGCGGCCATCATGAAAGAGGGCAACAACGGCGCCTACGCCAACACCTGGCTGGTGGCGGATATGCGCGCCAATGAAATCGGCAGCCTCGAACTGGGCCTGAAGCACGTGACGCTCGAGCGGGCGAAGGACGGCTACTTCGCGGGTTCCAACTTCCCCGCCAACCCCGATCTGATTCGCGACGAGACCGACTTCCCGGCCGCCGACAAGAGCATCAGCGAGAACGCCCGCCACGCCCGCTGGGACCAGCTCATGGCCGAGAACAAGGGCCGCATCGACCTGGCCTCGGCACAGCGTTTCCTGGCCGACCACTACGATACGGTGGACAATGTGACCGCGCCCAGCGAACGGACGCTGTTCGGGCACATCGACCTTTCCGCGCGTGGATCGAGTCCCTGGCAGCCCGCCTGGGGACCTGCCGGCGCCGCTCAGAACAAGGCCACCGACGCGGCCCTGGCCCTGCGCATGACGTTAACCGCGGCCATGGGCCACGCCTGCGGGCTCGATTTCCACGCGGCCGAGCACATGAGCGAGCACCCGGAGTTCGCCTGGCAGAAGGAGATTCTGCGCGACCTGGCGTCGCATCCCTGGACCACCTTCAGCATCGCGCAGTGAGAGCAGCCTGCTATCAGGCGCTTTCTTTTTTCGACTGGGGCGGCTGCGGCTTCAAATTGAACTTCTTCACCTTGTAACGGAGCGCGTCGCGGCTGATGCCCAGCACCGCGGCGGCGCGGGTCTGGTTCCAGTAGGAGTTTTCGAGCGCCTGCAGCAGCATGCTTCGTTCGGTTTCTTCCAGCGTGGCGGCGGGCACAGCGGTTGTTGGCTTCGTTTCCACGGGCGCTTCCGCCTGTCCGCGCGCCTCCAGTTGCAGGCTGGGAACCTGTATCCAATCCGTCTCTTCCAGCAGCGTGGCGCGCTCCATGATGTTGCGTAGCTCGCGCACGTTGCCCGGCCAGTCGTAGGCCAGCAGGGCCGCTTCCGCGGCGCGCGACAACCCCTGGAACTGGCGGCGAAAACGCGCGCTATAAAGCCGGTTGAAATACCGCGCGAGCGGAAGAATATCGTCGCGCCGCTCGCGCAGCGGCGGAATCCACACCTGAATCACGTTCAGGCGATAGTAGAGGTCCAGCCGGAAGCGGCCCTGGTCGATGGCTTCCACCAGCGTCCGGTTGGTGGCGGCCATCACCCGCAGGTCCACGTGAATATCGCGCACGCCGCCCAGCCGCCGGAACGTCTGCTCTTCCAGAACGCGCAGGAGCTTGGCCTGCAGTTTCACCGGCATTTCGCCGATCTCGTCGAGGAAAATGGTGCCGCCGGAGGCGATTTCGAGAATCCCCGCTTTGGCCGTGCGGGCATCGGTGAAGGCGCCCTTCTCGTAGCCGAACAGCTCGCTCTCCATCAGCGTTTCCGGAATGGCCGCGCAGTTGAGCGAGACGAACGGCCCCTTGCGGCGATTGCCGAAATGATGCATGAACTGCGCGATCACGTCCTTGCCGGTGCCGCTCTCGCCTTCAAGCAGGATGGTGGAGGCCTCGCTCTCGGCCACGCGGCGGGCGAATCGCAGCACCGCCTTCATCTTGGGAGAAGAGGCGACGATTTTGAAATCGCCCATGGCGATCCCGTCGTCGTCGGTCTTTTCGGGGGCCCCTCCGCCGGGCGGGATGGCCGGTTGGGTGCCCGCGCCGCCGAACACGATCACCGCGCCGGAGATGGCGCCCTCATGATTACGGATGGGCGCAATGCTGCCTTCCACGGCTCGCCGCTCGCCGCTTTTCGCCACCAGCAGGACGCCGGAGCCGATGTCCCCTATCGCGCCCTCGCGCAGGACGCCTTCGAGCGCAGCCGTCACCCGCTCACCGGTGGCGGCGTCCACCAGCAGGAGCACGTCGTGCACCGTTTTTCCGTGCACCTCGTCGGCGGTCCAGCCGGTCCACGCTTCCGCGGCGCTGTTGAGCAGCATAATGGCGCCGCCGCGGTCCACCGAGATCACGCCCTCGCCCAGCGCGCGCAGCGTGGAACTCAGCCACTGCTCGCGATCGAGCGCCTGCAGATCCGCGGCGTGTTTGTACAAGGCCATTTCGATGCCGGCGTGCAGCTCCGTTTCCTGGAACGGTTTGGTGATGTATCCCAGCGGCTGGGCCAGTTTGGCGCGCTCCAGCGTTTCGTTGTCGGCGTGCGCGGTCAGATAAATGACCGGGATGTTGAAACGGCTTCGGAAAATACCCGCCACCTCGGTCCCGTCCATGCCCCCTTTGATGCGAATATCCATGAGGGCGAGGTCGGGCGGGTTTTCCTCGGCGACGCGAAGCGCTTCCGCGCCGCTGGAGACGACGTCCACCACCACGTAGCCGAGGTCGGACAGAATGTCGCGCAGATCCTCGCCGGTGATCCGTTCGTCTTCGACGATAAGAATTCGTGCAGGAATAAAGCCTCCTCGGCGCAGCGCAGGTATCTCAGATTGTAGCGGGTCCGGGGCACGCGCGTTACTGGGATGGTTCCTGGTAGGTCTCGATCCTCTCGTCCGGATGCGCCACCATCACCCACGGGGCCACCAGGCTCTCGTCGCCGTCCTTGTTCACCGCCTTGACGCCAAACACCACGTCGTCGATGGATACGTTGGGCAGCGTGTACTCGGTTACATTGCCGGCCGGCACCGCCTTCTCCCAATCGGGAGCGGTCGTGGAGCGCATCACCACCACGTAGCCAGCCGCATCGGACGCGCCGCCCGGCGGAGACCAGCGCAACACGGCGTCGTAGCCGGATTTCCCGCGGGCGATGCGCGCGACCGCCGGCGCCGGAGGAGCGAGCGCCAGACTGGCCAGCGCGGCGGCGTTCACTTTGGCCACCAGCGCGGTGTAGGCGGGAGAGGCGTTGGCGAACGTGTCGGTGGGGTTGTGCTGATGCGAATAGTCTTCGGTGGCGGTGGTCAGCCGGACCGCGCCATAGCCGGCGTGGTCGAACGGCGTGTGATCTCCGCCGCGCCCGAAGCGGTCGTCGCGAAACACCAGATTGACCCGCATGGCCGGGAAGTAGCGCTCGGCGGAGGATTTCACGTAGCGGGCCAGGGTCCGCGAAGGGGAGTCGTTGGGATCGCCGGAGTAGACGTTGACGGCGCGGTTGTTGCGCCGCCCGTCGCCGGCCACG
>CAYVPZ010000249.1:0-7074 GCA_964453955.1 uncultured Solibacteraceae bacterium
GTGCCTGTTTGCGCGGTGGCGATGAGGTCGCGGCCGTCGAGCGCCGGGGGAATTGCTTGTGCCTGCACGGGCGTCATGGTGACGAAGCCGTTGCGGGCGAGATTGCTCCCGAGGACGGGAGACAGAGAGAGTTCAGAGAAGTTTTTCATTCAAGTTTTCAGGAAGGGGAATCGGCGGGCCGGTCTAACGTCGAGCGGGGTACTGCGGATTTACTTCCTTTGTTAGTATAGCGCATGTTGGGGGGCGGTGACGGCGGCATCTGGTACTGCGGCAGCGCAAATACCAGCCGCGCTAACGTCCGACTCGACCAGGACCTCCCCACTCCCTGCGCGGATCGCGTTTCGGACGAGGTCTCGAATCGTCTGAAGAAAAGCACTGGATTGAGCCTCTGGCGTCTCGTCAGGAACGGGTACTACTAGGTTGTACAGGGCCTCAATGTCGCGCGCCCGAGGCTTGGTTGATCCTGTCCCGGATCTTCGGTAGGCGGATCTCCAGCCTTCAACCTGTTCCTGAATCGTTCGGCGCACGGCGAGCCCGCCCAGCAAGGAATGAGCTTGCCTCTTGACAGCGGCCACGGCCTCGGCATCCGCTTCAGCCGTCACATCGTCAACACTCCACCTGATGGGATTCTGGAAGAACACGCTCAAGTGGCGTTCCATGGTGCTCGCCAAATCGTCCACCGGGTTCAGATCCGAGTAGCCGGTCGGGTCCAAGATCGCGGAGTAGCGCGATAGGGCCTTGATTCGGGACCAGTGCTCGGCGCTGTACCTTGGATTGATCTCAAGCCCGAGTCGAGCCCGCCATCTCGCATGGAATTCCTTGGCCGCCTTTTGAACGGCGAACGGCAGGAATGATAGGTCATAGATCGGCCGCGCTTGGACGGGTTCCGCTGGCCGTGCCATGGAGCGGACAGTATCGAATAGCCTTACTAGTTCACGGCGCGCGACCTCAGGGAGGTCATCTCCCTTGTTCAGATCCTCCAGAAAGAAGACCCGATCACCAATGAAGTTGTGGAGCCGCCGGGTTGACTGTCGATCAATCTCTCCGCCGATGTCGCTGATGGCACTGTCCAAGGAATTCCGAAGGTAGTCTTGACGGTCGCGCAACCTTGGGCGGCTGTCATCGTCACGTGTTGTATCGAACTTGGTGAAACAAACAACTAGCTTCGATTCGTGGCCACTACTAACGAGGCTCTTCAGCACGGCGGCCGAAGCGGCTTGCATCGATGAGTCGGAACGGTCTGTCAGTATGACCGCGTCCGCGAGGTCATATCGGCTTGTAATCCGTAACGGCACTGCGCTGGCGGAATCCGGCGTGTGTCCTAGCCCCTCGCTGTCCAAAATCACGAAACGGGAGACTTCGGTCGCCCACGCTGGCATGAATGGGCCCCTGACACGTATTCCGTCGACCAGAGGCGTCAACAGAGTTCCGTAGCGCTCAGCATGGTTGCTCGAGAAATAGTTTATTGATCCAAGGAAAGCAGACCTGTCCGAGCGGGTAATCGTCCAGTGAGACGGCCACCCGTCCTCGTCACGGGACAAGGTCCCCGCCTCCTCAACGAAGCGAAACCGTTCCTCGACGGCGTCCAGAACCTGCTCGATGAGTTGTCTGAAGACTTCGTTCTTCTCAAGGTAGTCATCAACGTCTTCTTCGAATCGCAGTTGTCCCTCGGCATCTAGCTGAGTGTACGGATGACTCACAGTCTGTTCGGCTCTTGCTTTTGAATCCCGAGCGAGGGTTCGCAGCGCTCCAACGATTGCCTCCAGTGCGGTTGCAGTGGTCCTTCGATAGTCTGCCGAAGCTCGCTTGTCGGGATGCTGCTCGTTACCGGCCGACGGGCCCTTAGGCTCCTCATAAGGCAGATCACCAAGCACGTACTTCAGTCTGAATCGCTGGTCTTCATGCTCAAGGAACTTCCTAGTCAGTTCATCGGTCTTGCCACTTGCGATGAATTTGAAGATCGCGCTCCTCGCGCATTCTTCGATGTGCTGGTGCACTACCTGCCGAGGAAGAAATGTGACGACCGCCGAGTACTGGCCGGGCTCGGTAAGGATCTCGATGTCGCACGTGGTCGTTCGGCTGTTCGAGATAGAAGGGAATCTGTCGCCGTAGGTGCCAATCAGTTGCCGCCCTAGGGTCGTTTTGCAACTTCCCGTAATCCCCACAAATTGGAACGTCGGGATGCCATTTCTGAGTTTTTCTCGCCTCGTCGGTAACGGAATAACCGCCTCGCGAATTGCCCATGCATCGCGAACTGGCGAAGGGAAGCCGTCGTAGAAAATACGGATCACTCGTTCGTCAAGGCCCTGCTCCACGGCCAAGGTCCTTGCGTCGATTGGCCAGAGCGTTGAGTCCTCCAAGAGCCGGTTCATTTGCTCGCAGATGATCTTGGCCTCACTCTCGTCAGTGGTGCCGAGTCCACGCCTCACCTTCGGCAGAGGCCTTCCATCCGGCGCCGTCGCGAAGGGGTGCTTGAAGCTCAAGATCCACCCTGGCCTTCCTTGGCTCGTTGTAAGTATCGCCCTGTACTTGTTACTCACTTTCGCTGCTCCTGTTGTTCCGCGTTGTCCATGTTTCCCGCAGCCCCAGTATCGCCGATTATTAAGAACGTGTCAAAGGAAAAATGGACAACGGGGAACAACGTAGGGAGTCTGGCTCTCATGGCTGAGAAGCGTGAGAATCCGAAGGGTCAGGCGTTGACTGAAAACCGGAGGCAGTACGGCATCTGTGGCGCATCGTGGGCGCGATTCGTGGCAAACTGAGAAACAGGCCATGGAAGTTCAACTGACCGACGACCAGAAAGCTTTTGTCCGCCAGTCTATAGAGAGTGGCCGGTACAGCCGCGAGGAAGATGCGTTGCAGGGCGCCTTGTCGCTGTGGGAAGAGCGCGAACGCACCCGTGCCGAGGTTCTGGCGGCTGTCGACGTGGCCGAGGCTTCCCTGGCGCGGGGCGACGGCCGGACCATCACGGAGCAATCCATGCGAAACCTGGCCGACGAAGTGAAGCAGCGTGGCCGCGCCCGTCTTGCCAGCGAACCGGCCGCTCCGACCCGATAGATGGCGCATCGACTTTCGCCGCAAGCCGAAGCCGAGCTTGACGACATCTGGTATTACGTCGCAAAGGGAGCGGCAGCATTGGGATTGCAGACCGGCTGGTTGAGTCCATTACCGAGCGTTTTTATCTGTTGTCCCGTCACCCGCACATAGGCCGGCGGCGCGATCGCGATTTGCGCCCGGGTCTGCGAAGCTTCCCCGTGGGCCAATACCTCATCATCTACCGCGCCGATGGCGGAGATGTGCTGATTCTCCACGTCATGAGAGGCAGCCGGAACATTCAGGCGCTGCTGCGCGATTGATCAGGAGCTGAAGAAGATCGCAACTGCACTCAAGGAGGCCGAATACAATGACTACGAGCCGGACGGTAAGACCCAGGCGAAATGCGAAGCAGACGCGCCATTTTCGTGGCGAAACGCCACTGGGCCGACAGCTCATTGCGGGAATGCGCGACGTCGCGCGGCACGTCCGTGGGGAGATCGACCTGCCGTCTCGCACCGTGGTGGTGCCGGAACGCGTGGATGTGAAAGCCATCCGGGAAGCATCCGGTTTGTCGCAGCGTGAGTTTGCCAGCCGCTACGGAATCAGCGAGCGATCCCTGCAGGAATGGGAGCAGAGCCGGCGCCAGCCCGAAGGCGCGGTAAGGGCGTATCTGACCGTGATCTCGCGAATTCCCCAGGCGGTTCACGAAGCGCTGAAGCAATAAGGCGGCCTGAGAGGCCCCCGCAGGCTGAAACCCTGCCCCACTTCCAATCGTCCCCGATGAAGCATTAGCTGCAACGGATGGCCGCTGCGGTGAGCTAGAGTTGTCACATGGCTGAAGACAAAGTCGAACTCTCCGGTAGCCACCGGCTGGCCCCGCCCGGCGCCGAGGTGGTTGGAACGCCCGCCGCCGATGAGATCATCCAATTGACGGTCACGGTGCGGCGTCGCAACCCTTTGCCGCAGCCTGGCACCGCGGAACCGGTCAGCCGCGGCCAATTCGCCGAAATGTATGGCGCCGACCCGGCCGATCTTCAAAAGGTCGCTGCTCTTGCCTCTGCCGAGGGGCTGACGGTGGTCAGCTCCGATCCGGCGCGGCGCACCGTAATGCTTTCCGGGACCACAGCCGCAATGGCCCAGGCGTTCGGCGCGAACCTGCAACTCTACCGGCAAAACAATCGCACCTTCCGCGGGCGCACCGGCGCGCTGATGATTCCGGCCGATCTGGCGGGCGTCATCGAAGGCGTATTCGGGTTTGACCACAGGCAACAGGCCCGGGCCCGCTTTCGCAAGCTGAGTTCCGCGGCCGCCGCCGCGACATCGTACACCCCGCTCCAGGTGGCGCAGCTCTATCAATTCCCGCAAGGGGCCACGGGCGCCGGACAAACCATCGCCCTGATCGAATTAGGCGGGGGCTATCAGGAATCGGATCTCACCGCATTCTTTTCGAACCTCGGGATCATTCCGCCGCAGGTGACCGCCATTTCCGTCGATGGCGCGACGAACCAGCCTTCCGGCGATCCCGACAGCGCCGACGGCGAGGTGTTGCTGGATATCGAGGTGTCCGGAGCGATCGCGCCGGGCGCTAACATCGCCGTCTATTTTGCGCCGAACACCACGCAGGGCTTTCTGGACGCCATCACCACGGCGGTACACGACCAAACCACGAATCCCAACGTCATCTCGATCAGTTGGGGCGGAGCGGAATCCACATACACTTCTCAGGCGATGCAGTCCTACGATCAGGCCTTTCAGGACGCGGTCGCGCTGGGGGTGATGGTGTGCACCGCTTCCGGCGACGATGGCTCGAGCGATGATGTGACCGACGGCCAGGCGCACGTGGACTTTCCCTCGTCGAGCCCCAACGTGCTGGGTTGCGGCGGAACTACTCTGCAGAGTTCGAACGGAACCGTGCAATCCGAGACGGTGTGGAACGATGGGCCGGGAAATGGCGCCAGCGGGGGCGGGGTCAGCGAGGTCTTTCCGTTGCCCGCCTACCAGCAATCGGCCAACGTTCCGGTCTCCGTGAATTCCGGGTTTGCGGGACGTGGCGTCCCGGATGTAGCGGGGGATGCCGATCCGGACACCGGTTATCAGGTGGTGGTGGATGGCCGGTCCCTGGTGTTCGGAGGAACCAGCGCGGTGGCTCCGCTATGGGCCGGGTTGATCGCTCTCCTTAACCAGCAAATGGGCCAGAGCGTTGGGTTCCTGAATACCTCCTTATACGGGCCGCTGGCCGGCAGCGTGTGCAACGATGTCGTTTCGGGCAACAATGGCGCCTATTCGGCCGGCCCTGGCTGGGATGCGTGCACCGGCTGGGGCAGCCCGGACGGAACGGCGCTGCTGAACGGATTGCAGGAGTAGACCGCGCGGGGCTGGGCGTGCGTCTCCGCCCGCAGGTTGGCGCCTGGCTCGCACCAACTGGCCGGTGAGCTTGGACGCCGGCTGAAAGCCGGCTGCAGCTTGAAAAGCGGCCCACAAAGGTAGGCAAGGCGTCTTGACCAGGGGCGAAGGACAAATGCCGACCCTTGTCCTCTCAGGCCGCCTTTGCTCTTGGGTCGCGGCTCTACTGCGTTGTGGGGCAGCCTTTTCAGGCTGCCGCCTGGCCTTCAGCCCGCCGCAAAAGCTCTTGACTCACCCATAGGTCAAACGTATAATTGAAACGAACGTATGACCGAAGAGGTTCGAAGCACCAAAGACCGTATTCTCGATGCCGCCGAGGCCCTGCTCGCCCAGCGCGGCCCCGGCGAGACCTCGCTGCGCGACATCACTGCCGCCGCCGGGGTGAACCTGGCCGCCGTCAACTACCATTTCCAATCCAAGGACGCCCTGCTTCGGGCCGTGGTGGATCGCCGCATTGTTCCCATGACCAACCGGCGGCTGGAACTGCTGGACGCCGCCGAAGCCGAAGCCGGCAAGCGCGGACCCAGCCTCGCACGGGTCCTTGAGGCATTTCTCGTCCCGCCCCTCGAAATGATCGTTACGGCTCCACAATTCGTCCCACTAATGGGCCGTATTTACACCGAACCGCAATTCGTCGAGGAAATCATACGCAAGCACATGCTTCCGCTGAAGACCAGGATCATCGCGGCACTCCGGCGGGCCTGCCCCGGCCTGTCCGACGAAACAATCTTCTGGAGGATGCACTTCGCGATTGGCGCGATGACCCACGTCATGGCCGGGCGCCACCTGATTCATCTGTCTTCCGACGGGCAGTGCGATCCCGCCGACCTCGAAACCACCAGACGTCAGCTCATCGCGTTCGCGGTGGCCGGATTCCACGCCCCCGAGCCGAAGGAGTCGTAATATGCGCAGATTTATACCTGCATTGTTTCTCATGATCCCGGCATTTTCCGCCCCGCCCGACACATTACAGCTCAGTCTGAAGAAAGCGGTGGAAATCGCCGTGGCTCCCGACGGCGCAACGCGCGTGAAGCTGGCCGAAGAGGAGTTGCGGCAGTCCAAGGCCCGCGCCGACGAAGCCCGCGCCGCGCTGCTGCCTAACGTGGATGGATCGCTGACGTATCAGAGCGAGACCACGAATCTGAAGGCGTTCGGGTTCAACATTGAGATACCGCCGACGATACCCATCAGGATCCCCACCTTCGTCGGGCCGTTCGATGTTCTGGATGCCCGCGCCAGCGCCAGCCAGAGCGTTTTCGACCTGAGCTCCATCCTGCGTTACCGCGGCGCGCGCGTGCTGGTGGAGGCGTCGAAACTGGACCGCGAATCCACCAGCCGCCAGGTGACCGATCAGGTGGCGCGCGCCTATCTGGCCGGCCTGCGCGCCGACGCCGCGCTCGAAACCGCGCACGCCAACGTCGATCTCTCCGACGCGCTTCTGCAACTGGCCCGGTCGCAGAAAGACGCCGGCACCGGCACCGCCATCGAAGTGACCCGCGCGCAGGTGCAACTCGCCAACGACAGGCAGCTCCTGCTGGTGGCCGAGAACGAACGCGACCGCGCGCTGCTGCAGTTGCTGAAGACCATGGGACTGCGTTTGGAGACAGCCGTGGAGCTCACCGACAAACTGAACTA
>CAYVPZ010000250.1:0-7060 GCA_964453955.1 uncultured Solibacteraceae bacterium
TGATTGTGATCACAACGGATCCGGCATTCGGTTCCAGTATGAGTGAGATCGCCTCCAGTTTCGGCTGGAAGTTCTGGCAGGCGTCCACTATAGAGATTGCGATGCCGCTGTTACTGGCGGAGTCGATCCCGCTGGTCGTTTACGACGGAGGGCACGGCGAGGATAATTGGCAACCGGCATTCAGCCGCTTGCGCGAACGGGCTCCCGAGCGCTGCCTTTTACTGGCATCTTCCGCCGCCGATCCGTATCTCTGGCAAGAGGTGATCCGTCTCGGCGGCTTCGATCTTCTCAACCGATCCGCAAGCCGTGATGACGCCGTCCGGAGACTCGTGTTCGCCTGGTTCTGCATGGAAAGCGCACGGAAACAAGGACGATGAAACTGTTCAACAATCGGCTCGCATCCATCGGCGGCGTGGTTGTGGCGATCGCCATGATCGCCTCTTTTTGCTCCTGCGCCCGGCGCGAACCACCAGCAAAGACCGCCGAGGCGGAAGTGACTGCAGGGGTCACGCGCGTGAAATCCCTCGCCATGGCGCAGCATCTGACGGTCAGCTCCGAGCTGGTGCCCTTTCAGGAAATCGACGTCTACGCGAAAGAGGCCGGCTACGTAAAGCAGCTTCTGGTGGACTATGGGACCCGCGTCCGGCAGGGACAACTCATGGCCGTGCTGGAGATTCCGGAACTGGAAGCGCAGCTTCAACAGGATCAGGCGGAGATTCGCGCGCAGAGCGACCGGGTAAAAGAAGCGGGCGACGAAGTGGGGCGCGTAAAGGCTCAGAGCACAGTCGCGCACCTACAGTACGAGCGAATCGCCGGCGTGGCGAAAACCCAGCAAGGGTTGGTGGCGCAACAGGAGGTCGACGACTGGCAAGGCAAGGATCTCGCGGCGGAGTCGCAACTGGAAGCAGCGCACAGAGCGAGCTGGAAGCGGCGAGAGGCAAGCTGATTCACGATCAGGCGCTGTACGATTACTCGAAGATCACCGCGCCTTTCGACGGAGTGGTCACCCAGCGCTACGCCAATCTCGGTGCCCTGATGCAGGCTGGCACCACTTCCACTCAGGCCACCCCGCTGGTGCGCCTCTCCGACGAGAACCTGTACCGGCTGGTGATTCCAGTGCCCGAGTCGTATGTCCGGTATGTTCACATCGGGGATCCGGTGGAGGTAAGAGTGCCCGCACTTAACCGCGGCTTCCAGGGGAAAGTCACCCGGTTTTCGGTGGACGTGACCGGAGATACGCGGACCATGCACACCGAGGTGGATATACCGAATCCAAACCGCGAGCTCATTCCAGGCGCTTACGCCGAGGCCGTGCTCACACTCAATCAGAACGGGAACGTTCTGGTGGTTCCTCTGCAGGCCATCAACCGCAACGGGACCGACACTGGCGTATTTGTCGTGGACCCAAACGGCCGCGTGGAAGACCGCCGGATCACGCTGGGCGCCGAAGCGGCGAACTATGCCGAAGTAACCGGCGGCCTCAAAACCGGCGAGCAGGTGATCATCAGCGACCGCAGCGGACTGAAGCCCGGCGAACTGGTGAAGCCGCAGCAGGCGCCCGCCATGGAGTGGCAGGGAGAAAGCAAGAATCAGGACGAGCAGTAGGGCTTAAGCGTCTATGTCCGGGTTTTCCATTCGCAATCCGTACCTCATCGTCGTGCTTTGCCTGGCAGTATGCATTCTGGGTGTGACTGCGCTCGCGCGCATGCCGGTGGACCTGTTCCCGGTGATCAATCTTCCACAGGTGGTGGTGGCCACGTTTTACTCGGGCATGCCGCCGGAGGATATCGAGACCAACATCACCTCCCCGCTGGAGCGATTCTTCACGCTGGCCAGCGGCGTGGAGCACAGCGAATCGCGTTCGTTGCTGGGGGTAAGCATCATTCGCGTGTTCTTCCAGCCGGGGACGAGCGCCGACGCGGATGTCACGGAGTTGTCGAATCTGGCGCTGGCGGACCTGAAACGATTGCCTCCGGGCACGCTGCCGCCGGTGGTGCTGAAATCCGACGCGTCGAGTCTGCCGGTGTGTCTGGTGGCGGTGAAAGGGCCGGGACTGACGGAAACGCAGTTACACGATTACGCGCAGTTCGCCATCCGAAACCAGATTGCGGTGATCAAGGGAGCGGAGATTCCATGGCCGTTCGGCGGCAAGTACCGGCAGATCATGGTGCGGGTGGATCCGTACAAGTTAATTTCGCGGCAACTGAGCGTGATGGACGTGGTGAATGCCGTCAACAGCTCTAACCTGATCCTGCCGGCGGGAGACGTCAAGACGGGGCCCTACGACAACTACGTCTACTCCAACAGCCTGGTGGACAACATGGCGCAACTCAATGCCGTGCCGCTGAAGGCCGAGCACGATTCCTGGGCTCAGGTCAGCGACGTGGGACAAGCCGAAGACTCGAACGCCACCCAGTACAACATTGTCCGCATTGCGGGTCAGAAATCGTCCTACATCCCGATCATGAAGCAGGGCGGCGACACGAACACCATCGAAGTGGTGAACGGGGTTCGCAAGCTGATCGGTCACCTTTACGACATTCCAAAGCAGATGTCGGCCGAACTGCTGTTCGACCAGTCCGTTTTCGTGAAAGAGGCGATTAAGACAGTACTGCACGAAGGCCTGATCGGTCTGGTATTGACCAGCATCATGATCCTGCTCTTTCTGGGCAACGTCCGGGCCACCGCCGCCGTACTGCTCTCGATCCCGGTGTCCGCGCTGGCCACGTTCGTGATTCTGAACTTCATGAATGCGACGGTCAACACCATGATTCTGGGCGGGCTGGCGCTGGCGTTTTCGCGCGTGATCGACAACTCGGTAATCTCGCTGGAGAACATTTACCGGCACCTGGAGATGGGCGAGGGGCCGATGCTGGCCGCCGCATTTGGCGGATCGGAAGTTACGCTCGCCGTGCTGGCGGCCACCCTCGTCGATGTTGTGGATTTCTTTCCGGTCACCTTCCTGTACGGAGTGAGTAAGTTTCTTTTTTCCGCTCTGGCGCTGGCCTTTTGTATATCGCTGATGGTTTCGTTCGTGGTGGCGATGACCGTGATTCCGCTGTTCTGTTCGCGGTTTCTAAAGAGCGTGCCGCATGCGCACGGGGCCGAGCAGAATCCCACGGAGAACCAGGCTGCGGACCATATCCCCGAAAGTGGGTCGTGGTGGGGGCGCTTCAGCGTCGGATTCAATCATTATTTCAACCGTGTGCTGGATGTTTACGAGCAGTGGGTGCGGCGGTCGCTGCAGCGGCCAGGGCTCACGGTTGCTCTGTTGGCCGGGGTATTTGTGCTCAGCCTGGGGCTCTTCCCACTGCTGGGCGTATCGTTCTTCCCACGAACTGACGCGGGCCAGTTCACCATCAATCTCAAGGCTCCAACAGGCACCCGAATCGAACTGACCGACCGCTACGTTTCCCGTGTGGAGGACCTCATCAAGCATGTCGTCGCACCACGGGACTTTACCATGACGGTATCGAATATCGGAGTGGTCAACGATTTCTCGTCGCTGTATACGACGAACTCGGGCTCATACACGGCGACCATCCAGACCCAGCTCAGCGACGATCACGGCGTGGGCAGCTACGAGTATATGGGTCGTGTCCAGAGGGCCATCGGCCGGCAATACCCGGAGCTGCGGACGTTCTTTCAAAGCGGGTCCATGGTGGACGCGATTCTGAACGCCGGGATGCCCGCGCCGATCGACGTTCAGGTTGCCAGTCCGGATTCCGCCGAAGACTACACGCTGGCGCAGAGTCTCGCCGCACGCATTGGCAGGCTGCCGGACGTCGGCCAGGTTTACATTCCTCAAGACATGGATTATCCGGGACTGCGCATGGACGTCGATCGCGTTCACGCCTCGGAACTCGGCCTCAGTCAGAAGGAGATCGTGGATAACGTGATCACGGCGCTTAATTCGAACGCGATGATCGCGCCCGACTACTGGGTGGACCGAAAGAGCGGCAACAACTACTTCCTCACCGTGCAGTATTACGAGCATGGCCGCCCGGCGATTCACAATCCCTTCGACCTCACCAACATTCCATTGCGGGCTCCCGGACGGACGCCGACCACTCTGGACACGGTGGTGAAGCTGGCGCCGATCCTGAGCCCCACCGAAATCGACCACTACAAGATCCAGCGTTCCACGGACGTATACGTGACACCGAAAGGCGAAGATCTGGGTCACGTAACCGACCAGGTGGAAAAGATCGTGGCCGCGATGCCGCATGCCGGAAACGTGCGCATCGCCCTTCGCGGAATGGTGGAGGGAATGCGCCAGTCGTTCAGCAGTTTTGCCCTCGGTTTCATGCTTTCTTTCATCCTCTTGTACCTGATTCTGGTGGCGCAGTTCCGGTCGTTTGTCGATCCCGTGCTGATCATGCTGGCCATCCCGATGGGAGTAACGGGGGTACTCATCATTCTTCTGTTTACCGGCACAACGATCAACGTGATGTCCCTGATGGGCGTGCTGATGCTGGTGGGCATCGCGAATTCCAACAGTATCCTGATTGTCGATTTCGCGCACCGGCTGGAGGAACAAGGACTTTCGGTCACGGATGCGGTGATCACGGCCTGCCGCGTGCGGCTGCGCCCCATTCTTATGACATCGCTGGCAACCATCATTGGCATGATTCCCATGGCGCTCAAACTCGGTACCGGCGCTGAGCAGTATGCGCCGATGGCCCGCGCCATCATCGGCGGACTTACCTCATCCGTGATTCTCACGGTCTTCATTGTGCCGGCCGCGTATCTTTTCATATACGGGCGCCGGGAGAGGCGCACAGGAGCCAGTGAGGCGATAGCGTAAGCCGATATGTCTTCCTTTTCGATTCGCAATCCGTACTTCATCGTTGTGCTCTGCCTGACCGCGTGCATTCTCGGCGTGACCGCGCTGGCGCGCATGCCCGTGGATCTGTTCCCGGCGATCAATCTTCCACAGGTGGTGGTGGCGACGTTCTACTCGGGAATGCCGCCGGAGGATATCGAGACCAACATCACATCCCCGCTGGAGCGCTTCTTTACGCTGGCCAGCGGTGTGGAACACAGCGAGTCGCACTCGATCCTCGGAGTTAGTCTGATCCGCGTGTTCTTCCAGCCGGGAACCAGCGCCGACGCGGATGTTACGGAGCTGTCCAATCTGGCGCTGGCGGACCTGAAGCGGCTTCCGCCGGGCACGCTGCCGCCGGTGGTGCTGAAGTCCGACGCGTCCAGCCTGCCGGTGTGTCTGGTGGCCGTGAAAGGAGCGGGGCTTACGGAGACCCAGCTACACGATTACGCCCAATTCGCCATCCGCAACCAGATCGCCGTGATCAAGGGAGCGGAGATTCCATGGCCGTTCGGCGGCAAGTACCGGCAGATCATGGTGCGGGTGGATCCTTACAAACTGATTTCGCGGCAACTGAGCGTGATGGACGTAGTGAATGCCATCAACGATTCCAATCTGATTCTGCCGGCTGGCGACGTAAAGATGGGTCCGTTCGACTATTACGTCTATTCCAACAGCCTTGTCGATAACATGCAGCAGTTGAACGAGGTGCCGCTCAAGGCTGACGGCGATTCGTGGGTGCGCGTCAGCGATGTCGGCCACGCCGAAGATTCCAATGCCACCCAATACAACATAGTCCGCATTGCCGGCCAGAAATCCGCATATATCCCGATCATGAAGCAGGGCGGCGACACGAACACCATCGAGGTAGTGAATGGGGTCCGCAAGCTAATCAGCCACCTTTACGACATCCCAAAGCAAATGACGGCCGAACTGCTGTTCGACCAATCCACGTTTGTGAAGGAGGCCATTCGAACGGTTCTGGACGAAAGCCTGATGGGGCTGGTGCTGACCAGCGTCATGATCCTGCTGTTTCTGGGAAACTTCAGGGCTACCACGGCGGTGCTGCTTTCGATCCCCCTGTCGGTGCTGGCAACGTTCGTGATTTTGAACTTCGTGAACGCGACGGTCAACACCATGATTCTGGGCGGGCTGGCGTTGGCGCTCTCCCGGGTGATCGATAACTCGGTCATTTCGCTGGAGAACATTTATCGCCATCTGGAGATGGGTGAAACGCCGTTAGAGGCGGCCCGGGTGGGAGCGCAGGAAGTTACCCTGGCGGTGCTGGCGGCGACGCTGGTGGCGGTGGTGGACTTCTTCCCGGTCACGTTTCTTTACGGCGTAAGCAAGTTCCTGTTCTCGGCTCTGGCGCTCTCGTTCTGCATTTCACTGGTCGTCTCGTTCGTGGTCGCCATGACCGTAATTCCGCTGTTCTGTTCGAAGTATCTAAAGTCGGTGCCACACGCTCATGACCTGGGCGGCGCCGCGCCGGCGCGCTTGTCCTGGTGGGAGCGGTTCAACGAAGGCTTCAACAGACAATTCAATCGCATGCTGGACATGTATGAACGCGGGGTTCGGCGCGCACTCCGGGTCCCCGGCCTGACGGTTGTGGCGCTCATGGGCGTGTTCGTGCTGAGTTTGGGGCTGTATCCTCTTCTCGGCGTCTCTTTCTTTCCCCGAACGGACGCAGGCCAGTTTACGATCAATCTGAAGGCGCCTACCGGAGCGAGGATCGAGCTGACCAACGACTATGTCGCAAAGATCGAGAAGTTGATCCGGCACGAAGTCAGCCCCGGCGACTTCGATGTTACCGTCTCCAACATCGGTGTGGTGAACGACTTCTCCTCGCTGTACACGACGAATGCCGGCTCTTACATGGCTACCATACGGACACAGCTTACCGACGGCCATAAAATCGGCAGTTACACTTACATGGATCGCGTCCAGCGGGCCGTCCACCAACAGTTTCCCGAGCTGCGGACCTTCATGCAAAGCGGTTCGATGGTGGACGCGATTCTGAACACCGGCATGCCCGCTCCGATTGACGTTCAGGTAGCCAGTCCCGATCTGGCCGAGGACTATCGTCTGGCCCAGGATCTCGCCGGACGAATTTCGAAGCTGAGCGACGTCGGGCAGGTCTACATTCCCCAGGACATGAACTATCCCGGCGTCATGATGCAAGTGGACCGGGTGCATGCCGCGGAGCTCGGACTGACCCAGAAGGACGTTGTGGAC
>CAYVPZ010000251.1:0-7043 GCA_964453955.1 uncultured Solibacteraceae bacterium
ACCGCGTAGATGGCGCCGCGTAAGTCCGAACCGGTCAGGAGCACCTTCCCCGTGGATGGCCTGGGGCGGCGATCGAACACCTTCTCAAAGCCGGACGCAAGATCCGCGGCCGCCGCCCTGAGAAGAGGAAAGTCATCACGCATCCAGATACCAGGGAATGTTCACCACGTTTATCCGTTGGTTTCCCCGCACAAACAGGAGCGCCTTCAACACCGCGGCGTGCTGGTTGTGCAGGAAGTAATGATACCAGTGCCGCTCCACCACCTCCGGGATGAGCACCGTGACGTAGCGGCCAGGATACTTCTCTTCGATCTGCCGGACGAACTCGAGGATCGGCCGGAACAGCTGCCGGTAGGGCGATTCCACTACCGTGAGCTTCGGCACGGGCACTCCCAGCTCCAGGGCCGGCCCTTCAATCATGTGACACCAGCAGGCGCGGAGGTCCGGCGTCTTGTCGCTCACCCGCACCTGCAAAGCATACACATCCGGCGACAGATGGATGGCGAAGCGCATGGCTTTCTCGCCGATCTTCGTCCACCCACGGAGGGGGACGATGACCACGGGCGGATCGAGGTGGGTGAGGTTGAGCGGTGTGTGCAGCTCGATCTCCTTCGCCATGGCCACGTAGTGACGGCGAATCCAGGTCATGGCGATCAGCAGCGAGGGGATGAGCAGTACGGTAATCCACGCCCCCTCCACGAACTTCGCCGTGAGCACCACCACCACGGTGATTCCCGTCGCCGCGGCGCCCAGACCGTTGATGATCATGCTGTGCCACGCCGCCCGGCCTCCCAGACGTTTCCAGTGAACCACCATGCCCGCCTGCGAGAGCGTAAACGCAAGAAACGCGCCGATGGCGAACAGGGGAATGAGCCGGTCCGTAACCCCTCGGAACACGGCCAGCAGGGCGCCGGCCAGGCCGGCCAGCATCAGAATGCCGTACGTGAACACCAGGCGGCGCCCGCGGATGGCGAACGAATTGGGGAGGTAGCCATCGTCGGCGACAATCTGGCACAGGCGCGGAAAATCGGCGAAGGCGGTGTTGGCCGAAAGGGCCAGCACGGCCAGGATGGAGGCGATCGAGACATAGTAGAAAATGCCGCGGCCGGCGATGGCCCCGATGAGCTGCGAGAGCAGGCTGTCGTAACCGGGCAGGCCGGGATCGGTGGCGCCGACATGGTACACCTTTGCGAGCCAGGCGATGCCCGCCAGCATCAGGATGAGGATGCCGATGATGGCGGTGAGCGTGCGCCGGGCGGTATCCACGGCGGGCTCGCGAAACGCTTTCACCCCGTTGCTGACCGCTTCCACGCCGGTCATGGCCGTGCACCCGCTCGCAAAGGACTGCAGAATGATCCAGGCGCCCACCGCCGTGGCCGTGGCCTTTAGCGCGTGCGGCGGAACCACTGGCGTGGGATGCCCGCCGCTGAGCAGCTCCTTCACCAGGCCGAGGGCGATGGCGCCCAGCAGGCAACCAATGAACAGGTAGGTGGGGACCATGAACAGGTTCCCGGTTTCGCGCATGCCGCGCAGATTGACCACGGTGATGGCGGCCAGAATCCACAGACAAATCGCCAGCGTGTGCGGCTCGAGGCTGGGCACCGCGGAAACCAGCGCGCCGACACCGGCGGAGATGCCCACGGCGACCACCAGAATGTAGTCGACGATGAGCGCCGCCGCCGCCAGCAGACCGGCGTGCGGCCCGAGGTTCTCCCGAGCCACCGTGTAAGAGCCGCCCCCGCCGGGATAAGCGGCGATGGTCTGGCGGTAGGAGATGTAAACGATGATGAGCAGCGCGATGATGCTGAAGCTGATGGGAACCACGTATTGCACGCCCAGCGCGCCCAGGGGGATCAGCAGGGTGAGCGCGGCCTCCGGACCGTAGGCGGCGGAGCTGAGGGCATCGAGTCCAAAGACCCCGATTCCCGCCGA
Source organism: uncultured Solibacteraceae bacterium (assembly GCA_964453955.1). Taxonomy (GTDB): domain Bacteria; phylum Acidobacteriota; class Terriglobia; order Bryobacterales; family Bryobacteraceae; genus CAWACP01. The sequence goes on from CAYVPZ010000251.1 coordinate 1,933, forward strand.
GGTGCCGAGCCGTTGCTCGGAGTCTTCGAGCGTGGAGAGCGGTTTGCCGAACAACAGGTCACCAAGCGACATAGACAACCATTATGGGGGAGTCGCCGGGGGTCTGCTGCGCCGCCGGTGGCTGGACGTGGGACGGGACCATTGGGAGAGCTTCTTCCAAGATTCCGGGGGCCTCGCAGCCGAGCTTCGAAAGGAGATTGGGCCGGGAGGCGATATCTGCCCATACGGGACGGGACCGCCGCGCGGTTGAGGCCGATCACTCTTAGGCGGATACGACCTCGCCGGCGGCAGGCAGGCTCGGGAAGGGGGAATTCGTCAAGTTGGAGGCCGGCGGGCCGGCGGTCTTACGGAACCGGACATTTCTTGCAGTGGCTGCGCTGGCGTTCCCATTCGACGCGGGCGCGGGTGAGGGGGATGCAGGGCGGGTCGTGGCGCCTGTATCCCCCGTGAAGCGCCGAATCGCCTACGGCAACTTGCACGCCGTCTTCGTGGTAAGGGGTGGTTTCGCTGGCTTGCTAGGGTCGAGGTTGGGGACCGTTATATGGGCGGTGCCTATCGTGTAGCTGGCGTTACCCATGCCGTAAATCACACAATAGTCGGCGGACGCGAGCACCGTGCACGTATCCACAGTTGGGGTGCTGGACGAAATCGTGTAGTCCGCGGTCGGGGACTCCCCGCAAGCCCCGGCGGGCAGAACCACCTGCCATTTCGCGTCGCCGTCGGCCTCCCACACAACCTGGTCGTTCACGGCGGATACGGCGATCGGATTGAAGTGACCTTGCGAACCGTCGGAAGGGAAGTAATAGACGCCGCTCGTGCCGTCCGGTTTAGGTCCGGCCTGGCCCGCGTAAACGTTGCCGGTGGGGGCTATGGTTCTGTGGACGATAGCTCCCTGGACGAGACCGGCCCCCAGAATTGGCCCACCCGAGTAGGGGCCGGGAACCTGCGGGTCCAGGCAGGTGCGCGCGTTATTGTTGTTGGGGTCGACACATCGGTAATGGTATATTTTGAATCCCTTTTCAGGGTAATTGACCGTGCAGGTCTGGGTCCCGGCCGGATTATTACTCTCGGTACAAGGAGACACGTTTGTTCCCGTGGGGCCGACCCATACAACGTTTGCAGGATTGGTGTGCTGGTAATAAAAATACAGGATGTCGTTGTTCGCTGGTGCACGATGAACTTCTCCTGAATCAAGAACGAGCATCGTCACGGTCGGGCCCGTACCCGCTTGAGGAGCCACCTTCATACCGCGGCCTCTTCCCGCCAGAATGCCGCCCGCCAGCGCCACCACAACCAGCAGAAGCCAAAGCCATCTTTCTTTACTCACGTTTCGTTCCCCCTTTTCTTTGGTTGTTACCGCGCCTTTGCCAATGCAGCGCGCAATCGCGGATCGCCGAGCACGCCCTGCAAATCCGCGGACAGATTGACATACACCGGCGACATGCCTCGACTTAGTAAGTCCAATGTCAGCCGGATTCCTTTTTCTTTCTCGCCAGCCAGCACCAGGATCTGCGCCTTAAGGAGCTGCGATTCAAGATCAGCCGCGCCTCGCTTTTCGGCCTCGGCTAACTGCGTCATCGACGTTGACCGGTCGCCTAACTTCGCCGAGTAGTAAGCCAGGGTCATCCAATCACTCCCGAATCTCGGATTGATCTGCAGATCCGCTCCCAGGATCCCGGCAGCCTTCTGGTAGCTCTGTTGGGTCTGCTCGGGTTGGCCCAACATCGTGTAACAGTCGCCAATGTCGCGCCAGATCTCGTGCCGATTCGGGTTGATGCCGCGCGCGCGCTGATAGTAATCGAGAGCCCCGCGATAGTCGCGCGCAGTGTAGGCGATATCGCCTAGCAGGTCCAGGGCGTCCTCATTCGGATAGTTCGCAATAGCCCGCTGGCTGGCGGCGCGGGCATCGTCGGTCTTTCCGAGCAGGAAATACGCCGCTCCCAGATTCGTCCAGGGTATCGCGGCACGAGGCGCGATGGCGGTTGCTTGAAGAAAATACTTGACAGCCTCCTGGTAGGCTCCCTTTTTGCGGTAAATGAGTCCGAGATCGTTATACGCAGGCCAGTAGTTCGGGCGCTGGTCGACGAGGTTGTGGTAGACCTGCTCCTCCAGGTCCGTCTTATTCATTTTCCGGAAGGCCTGTGCTTCATACATCAGCACGTCCTCATTCCCTGGGTCGGCCTTCAACAGCTCAACGAACATCCGGACCGCCCCTTCAGTGTCGCCGGAGTAAAGCTTAAGCAAAGCCTGGCTCAATTGCGCGCTGCTCGATGCCGGCGCATACTCGAGCGCAAGCCTGGAGTTTCTTGAGGCCACGGCAAGGTCGGAATCATTCCTGCGAAACGCATAGCGCCTGCCGTGGGCAATAGCGAGCCCGGCGTAGGCGGCCGCGAATCGCGGGTCCTCCTGGAGGGCCCCCTGATATTTTTCAATGGCCGCGTCGAGGCCCGCGTTGTTGGGCAGGCTCATTTGCCCTTGCGCGTCGAGAAAAAGCTGGTAGGCCGCGGGCCGGACATTGGAGAAGTCGTCGCCAGCCTTTGCAGCGTCGGGACCAAGCCGCACGCCGAGCAGCCGTGCCGCGGTTTCGGCCGCACGCTGCGGAAGCGTCGACGCGGCGCCGCTCACCGTAACTTGCCGCAGCGGGTTGGCCGGGTTGGCCGGATCGAGCACGGAAAGCGCGATCTCAAGGCCGCGCGAGACTGGCAACACCGAAGCGGCCAGGACCAGGTTAGCGCCCAGAACGCCCGCCGCCTCCGCGGGCGTACCCGCCGCGAAGTTACTTCCCGGGGTACCGCTTTCAAGAATCAGGAATTCCTTGTCATATGCTTCGGCCCGCGCCAGCTCGCGAGAAATGGTTGCCAATAACTGGCTCGCAATGGAGATGCTCTGTGGATCCGTGAGCTTTGGCCACATCATGGCGACGACAAATCGCCGCACGGGTAAAGGGTGTGCCCACATCTCAAGGTCGGGCCAGAACCAGGCCGTCACCGCGCCGGCTGCCACCACCCCGCTGCCCCAATAAAGCAAGGCGCGCCTCGACGGCAGGCGGCCAGGCCGCGCGGTGAGGGAGGACCCTCGCAAGCGACGCAGAAAGCCCCAGGAGCCCCTGCCTCCCGCAAGTGCCTCCGCCACCTGCCGCGCCGATGCCCAGCGCGTCTCCGGCTCAAACTCGAGGCAGCGGTTGATGACCTCATCCCAACGCGGCGGCAATCCCGGCCGAATCGACGACGCCTTCGATGGCCTCTTTCCCCGCATCACCGCCGCCGCCAGAGGCGTCGATGCGTGAAACGGGCGGCGCCCCGTCACCATCTCGTACAGCACCACTCCGAGCGCGTAGATGTCGGTGGCGGGCCCAACCGTCTGGCCGCGGAACTGCTCGGGCGCCATATACTGTGGCGTCCCCATGACCGCCCCGGTCATGGTCAGTCCTGCTTCGCCATTCCCCTCCGCTTCCGCTTCACGCGCCAGACCCATGTCCATTACGATGGCCTGCGTTTCTCCGTTCCGCGGAACCAGCATCACGTTGCCGCTCTTGAAGTCGCGGTGCAGGATACCGGAATCGTGGATCGCCTGCAGAGCCGAACATAACTGCAGCGCGACGGACTCGGCCTCTGGAACAGGCAGCGGTCCCTCGCGCTCGATCCGCTGGGCCAGCGTCATCCCCGGCAAAAACTCCATCGTCAGGAAGCTGGCTGACGGACGGTGCTCGCTCGCCGGGATGGTGAACAAGTCGTGAATCCGGCAGACGTGCGTAGTGTCGGTAACCCTGCGCGCGAGCTGAACCTCCCGCTTGAAACGAAGCAGGTTCCGTGGACTGGCGGCCATTTCGGGCCGGATCGTTTTCAGAGCCACCTTGCCCAGTTGCAGGTCATCGGCTTCGTACACCTCACCCATGCCTCCGCGGCCGAGAAACCGGACAATCCGGAACCGGTCCAGAACCAGTTCACCTTCCTTGAAGAATCGCGTTTCGGCGGAAGCGCTTCGGCGGGAATCTCTTGGAATATCGAGCGTGCGGGTCTCCGCGTCCAGCGCCGCGAGTTCCGTGAGATTCCGTCCGAGTTCCTCATCCTGGAGGCGGACCTTTTCGAGAAACGCCGCGCGTTCCTCGGGCGGCAGGCCGAGCGCCTGCTCGAAGAGCGGTTTCAGCCTGGCGTCGGCGCCCAGCGCCTTGATCCCCGATAGCGGGGCACTTTCGAGGAACGAATCGGCCTGCTGATCCAGCAGCGACTGCACTTCGCCGCGGACAAGGACATCGCCGGCGCAGGCCTGATCGAGAAACGCAACGCGCTGTTCGGCTGGCTGCGCCAGCGCGGCCTCGTACAACTCCTCGATCTTCTTCCAAAGGTCAGCCTGCATGGGCGCCCTTCCATCCGGTTTCTCGGGGACGTCCCGGCTCCATGAGCTGGACCAGCTTATTCAGGCGGTGGCGGTCTCCTGAGCTCCGGCGCGGAAGCAGTTTGGAAACCGGTTCGGAGGCGTTCGATCCCATTTTTTTCGCCCGCTTGTGTGTATCGCAGCAGTATAGCGCGATTCTGTGCCGGACCGTCAGCCCAATTGGAGAAAAGGACTTTCCCTGAGGAGGCCGCGGTGAAAAAGAGTATCCTGGTTTACGCATTGCTTCCTTCAATCGCTTTATGCGCCGGAGAAAAACTGAACGTTTCGCCTGTAATCCGAACCAGTTCGCCGCGGCCGTTGTGGCCAGCGCCGAGGAACGGGTGAGCGTGGTGTTTCGCTCCATTGACGTCCAGGTCGTCTGGCGGGAGTGTGGCGAGGGAGCCGCCGCCACGGGAGCCGGGGGCGAGCGCAGGTTCACCATTCGTCTGCACTACGATGCTCTCCCGAAGACGGCCGGTCCTATGTCACCCGACGCCGCGGACCAAGCCTGCATTCCCGCGGAAGAGGAACGAGTCGGCTGGCTGACTCACACTATCTACTGGCCCGTGCAGGCGGTGGCCACGGCGAACGGCTCAGATGCGGGCGCGCCGCTGGGTCCGTGATGGCGCATGATCTCGGGCACCTGCTGCTCGGAGCAGGCCACGTTCCCAACGGTGTCATGCGGGCGGCGTGGAGACCACGGGACGTCGACGCGGCTCGAAAGAGCTGGTAGTGTG
>CAYVPZ010000252.1:0-7033 GCA_964453955.1 uncultured Solibacteraceae bacterium
TGGAGAAGTTCGGGCTGCCGCGAGGCCTGGTGCTTACAGTTGGCCGTCTGGCGAGGAGCCGGGGAGTGGTTCCTCAGGGGACGCCGGATCCGATTCCATAGGATCGAGGTTGCCATCGAGGCTCGGAGGTTGCACCGCCTCCATGGGCGGCGCTGCCGGTTGTTCCTCGTCCAGGCAGAGCGGCGACTCGCACTCGCAGCAGTCGCTGCAACGCAGGCAGCGCTGGCAGCGATGCAACCGGCATACGTCCTTGGTGCAATACACGCAAATGTCGTGCGACGGATCGGCGCAGATGCTGCAGACGAACGTGAACGTTCCCGTGGGTCCCATCTCTACCTCTTTCCTTGCGTTTTCTGATTGCTGATGCTGGCGCGGCAACGCTGCGCCTCGGCGTCCATCACCTGCAGCTCGTGTTCCTTGTCGGAAGCCAGGTCCAGCACGTATTGCTTCAGCCGGTCGCGATTCTGGTCGTTCTCGTTGGCGACGGCCTGCACCAGGTCGGCGATGGCCGGGTTCTGGTATTTCCGCGTGCCCTCAATCACCGACCCCAGCGTGCTGTCCAGCGCCTGCATGCGGAACAGGGTATCCAACGCAGCCGGGAGCTTTTCCGGGTCCTTCGACATGGTCTGGGCCGCGCCCAGCAGATAGCCGAGTTCGGTCTTTGCCGTGGTCCACTGGGCGGCGTAGGCCTGGGGTGCACCGTTGACCACCCAATCGGCGGGCTTCAATTGATCGAGCAACGGAAGAAGCTGCTTCGTACGCGCCTCGAGACTGGCCAGCATCGTACGGATGTCCCACACCGAGGTGACGCCGCCGGACGGCGCCTGGGCGGACAGAGAACTGGCGGCAAAAAGGAGCAGACAGAGAATACGCATCCCCGATTGCTAGTGTAGCGTTGGTGGGGCAGCGTTTCAGGGCGCGGGCGGCGGCGGCGCAGTGGGCGGAGGTGCCGGTCCCTTTTCACCGGTGCAACTGCTGCAGGAAACGGGCCCGGTGCCGCCCCCGGGAATGGTGGAGGTTCCAGCACGATTAGAGACCCCGGTGTAGACCGCATCCATCAGGGCGCGCAGCACACGTTGCGCCACCGCTCCCTTGTCGATTCGCGACTTCGCCAGGGGCTCGTCCGGATACACCTTCAGCGTCTCGCCCGCGTTCACCAGCTTGGGGTTGCTGCTGGGGATAAGCCGGTGGCGGACCTCCACCTGTCCTTCCTCCACCTCCACAACCGTGGTGCGCTCCTCATCGTCGACGGTCACATCGAAGATGGTGCCGCGCACGGAGATGGTTGCGGTCGGCGTTTGGATACGGTTGGGGTTCGGTCCGCCAAGCCTTTGGATTTGTACACGGATGCGGCCCACCAGCACGTCCAGCATGTCGCGCCAGTTGGGCGGGTTGTCGCGGAAGACCACTTCGGAATTGGGGAAGATCTCGAAGGTGCTTCCGTCGGACACGCGGAATACGGCGTTTCCATCCGCGCCGCTGATGATTACCTGCTTCACCTGAACGGTATCGCCGACGTTGAGCGCCCACGGCTGCGAATCGTGCAGCACGTTCACCTGACCCGAGAGCGACACCACTTTGGCCGCAATGTCTCCGGAAACAGGGGCCTGGAATTTGAGCGGGGTGGGCTGGCCTGGACACAGGGATACCGTGACCGCCAACGCCAGCAGCGGCAGGACCGCGCGCATTGAGACTGAGCCTCGCATTAAAGTAATCTCCACAAGTGGCCGATGCCACCTTCGGAAGGTTACCCAGTACTCGTGTAGATCATCAGTCTACCACTAAATTGCTTGCAACAACACTGCCTTTCGAGGCACCCATAAACTTGCAGGGAGAATGGAGACCGGTTTATGCTCGCCACCTGGTCCAAATATACGACAAAACGAGCCCGAAGGGGGCCGGGCCGGGTGGAACCCCACGCGGCCCGGGCCGCGTCTGTTTCGGTGAGGCGGCGCGCCTGAGTATAGAATAGACTCGATATATGTGTCCAAGGGCCACACTGTGGCGCGGTATCGGGGCGATGGTGGCTGCTCTGGCAGCCTCCGGCCTGGCGTCCGCCCAGGTACGGCTCGATACCGGTCTGCCACCGCTGGACTGGCGGCACGTGGGCAACTCGGCCATGGACCTCGGTCTGGCCGGGCTGGCCACCGGACCCTTCGCCCGCGTCTGGTACTCCGCCGACGGGGCGCAATTGTCGGCCGCCACCGAATTGGGCCGGGTCTTCTCCACAACGGATCTCGAGCGATGGAGTGCGTCGGCGGAGGCGATTCCGCCCTCCGAGGGCAGCGCGTTGGCGCGCACTTTGCCCGAGCCGCGGGCCACCGTGCGCGACGCGGGCGCCGGCCGGCTGTACGCCTTCGGGCAACAGGCGTGGCGGTCCGACGACGGCGGCGCCACGTGGGCCAACCTGACGGCGTGGAACGGCAAGTCGCTGGTGGCCAGCGCGGTTTCCGACCTGGCGGTGTCGCCGCCGGACAGCGATGAGCTGGCCATAGCCACGGCCACGGGCGTCTGGCGCTCGGTGGACGGCGGGATGTCGTGGTCCGGCCTGAACGAATCGCTTCCCGGTTTCGCGGGCCGCCGTTTCAGCGCGGTTCCCTCCGGCGTGCACGGGTTTGCGGTGGCGGCGGCGGAGCTGGCCACGGACGTGGAATGGCGTCCGGGCGAGAAGATGGCATGGCGGCCGGTGTCCTCCTCGTCGCTGGCGCGGCAGGATCAGAAGAACCAGCGGTACACCACGGTGCTGGGCACGAAGATTACCGCCGTCGCCGAGGCGGGCGACTTTCTCTACGCCGGCTCCGAGGATGGCCGGCTGTTCGCTTCGAGCGACCGCGGGCAGATCTGGCGGAGTTTCGGCGGCACGGACGAATCCGGTCCCGTGGAATCCATCTACGCCGACGCCGCGGACCAGCAACTGGCACTGGCCGTTTCCGGGGCTCGGGCGAGCTCGCCAACGGGAACCCGGGCGGTTCATGTGCGCCGCACCCTCAACGGCGGCGCGTTCTGGGACGACCTGACGGCGAATCTTCCGGATGCCCCGGTTCACGGCGTCGCCGCCGATCGGGCCAGCGGCGCGGTGTACGTCGCTTCCGATGCCGGGGTGTATTTCGCCACCCAGGATTTGAACGCGGCGGCGCCGGCCACGCCCTGGACGGCCATCACCCAGAGGCTGCCCGCCGCTCCGGTTCGCGACGTCCGCCTTGACGCCAACGCCAACCAGCTCTTCGTGCTGCTGGACAACTACGGGGTGTACGCGGCCATCGCCCCCCACCGTTTTCGGGAAGCCCAGGTGGTGAGCGCGGCCGACTACGACGTGCATCCCGCCGCGCCCGGCGCGGTGCTGACCGTGCTCGGCGCGCGCATCGCCGCGGCCAGCGCGGGGGATGTCCCGGTCCCGGTGCTGGCGGCCAGCGGCACGGAATCGCAGATCCAGGTGCCGTTCGACGCGACTGGTTCCACGCTGGCCCTATCGCTGAATGCACCGGCGCTGGATGCGCCGAACCGCCGTCTTACGCACAGCATGCCGCTGCAGCCGGTGGCTCCGGCCATCTTTACCGACCGCGACGGGGCCCCCCTGTTGATCGATGCCGACAGCGGGCTGTTGCTGGACGCGTCCAGGCCCGCCCGGCCGAACATGCGCGTGCAGATTCTGGCTACCGGACTCGGCCGGGTCACCCCGGACTGGTCTGCCGGGGTGGCCGCGCCGCTGGCCGATCCTCCGCGCGTGAACGCTGCCGTGCACGGGTGGCTCGATCGCGAGCCGGTGGCGGTCACCGCGGCCGTGCTCGCGGCCGGATACGCCGGCATGTACGTGGTGGAGATCCGGCTGCCGTCCATCGTGAACGCCGGACCGGCCGAGTTGTACATCGACGCCGATGGGCACGAGAGCAACCGCGTGCGCATCTGGGTGGAACCGTAAACGCCTGATCCCTCCCGGTCCTGGCGTTCGCCTCAGGTCCGGCGTTTGACGGGAGCGAGGATCTCGACTTTCGGAAAATAGCTGCGATAGCGCGCAGCCTCCCGCGTGAGCAGGGCGAGGTTTCCGATGGCGGCGTGCGCGCCTATGTAGAAACCCGGCAAAGGCGAGTTCCGTTGGCCCCCGCGGCGGCGGTAGAGCAAAAAGCACTTCCCGGCCAGGAAGCCGGCTTCCCAGGGCAGAGGTTCGCGCCGATACAGAGTGGTGGGCAGGGCTGCATTCAGCGCTTCGATGGTAGTGTAGCCGATTGATATTTCGGCATAAATGATCGGATTGACGGTCAGCGCTGTGTGCTCGGCGCACTCGGCGAGCGCTCGCCCGGACCAGTCGCTCCAGTTGGGATCGTCCGTGGCGATGTCCAGCAGGACGTTGCTGTCCACGAGCACTCCGCGGCGGTCTCCAAGCCGCATCCGCAAGTTGGATATGACCGGTGTCACTTCCGTCGTTTTCGAGGGCGGGGGGCGCCACGCGTCAGCGCCATGATCTGGTCGGTGCTCATGCCGAGGTCCGCGGTGCCGCGGAGAGCTTCGATCACCAGGCGTCCTCGGGAGATCTCTGCGGCGTCGCGCGCAGCCTTGCGAATCCGGGCGTGATCGCCGGCCAATTCGAACGCGACTCTGGTGTGCGGTAAGAGACCCAGCCGGTTACGGATCTCCTGAGGGATGGTGACCTGACCCTTGCTGGTGATTTGCATGGTATTACTCCTACTGGTAAATGTAATACAGTGGCGGTCACCGCGGCCGTTCTCGCGGCCGGATACGCCGGCATGTACGTGGTGGAGATCCGGCTGCCGTCCATCGTGAACGCCGGACCGGCCGAGTTGTACATCGACGCCGATGGGCGCGAGGGCAACCGCGTGCGCATCTGGGTGGAACCGTAAGGCCTGACACCGCCAAAAACGCGGCTTTCGCCGCGTGTCCCTACTCCACAACCCGGATGCGTGCGTCGTTGCACGTCCAGTAGCCGCTGCCGTCGTGGCTGACGACTTTCAGTTCCAGAGCGTGCTCTCCATCCGACAGCCGCGACGTGCGAATGTAGCTGATGAAACCCGCTTCCGAGTATTTCAGATTGCCAAACGCGCGGTACACGTCAGGCCGCGGGCGGCCCAGCAGCGCGGGGAAATCGGTGCGCCCGTCGACGTTGACGAAAACCTGGCTGGCCGTCTGCCGCGTGGTGAGATCCACGGCCCATCCATACACACGCAGCCCGGAACTCCCGTCGCCCCGTTGAACGTCGTTGACCGCCGGAGCCCGGCGGCTCGGCAGGTCGATATTGCATCCCGTGGATTCACCCTTGTAGCGGGGGGGGACCCCGGCTGGAGCGGCGTGATGAAAGAGACTGTATCCATGGGCCCTCAGGTACGGAACCTCGTCCCGCACGGTGCCGGGAATCCAGAACGACTGCGCGAGCGGCTCGTCGCTGACTACATCCGCATTCCGTACCGCATAGATTTCCAGGGCGACGTCGCGGTGCCTGGAGTCGTGATTCCAGGAGACGAAGTTCGTCGCCGCCAATACCACAAAAGCAGTCATTCCCCCGCACCCGAGTAAAGTCGCCGGACGGCGTTCCGTGAGGGCGAGTCTGATCCACAGGATGTAAACCGCTGCGATGCCCAGCCCCGTGAGCGAGCAGTAGCGGGACGCGAGGGCCTCGCCGATTCCCTCACCCATCCGGCGATCACAGGCGGCCACCGCGGTGATCACGGTGAACGCCATAAACGCGAGCAACGGGGATGCCGCCACCAGATCTCTGTTCGCGCGAAGCAACAGGAAAACGGCCCAGGCAGCCAGAGCGGTCATGAGGATGCCCAGCGACTGTGCCGCGGGCTGGTCGCAGGAGAGCGGGCTGCCGATAAAGGTGGCCAGGTATCGGACGGTATGCAGGGGACTGTGGAGCAGGTACATGAATCCCGAGGGCCAGGTCAGCGTCAGCGGGTTGTACCCGTAGAAAAACAGAGCGCACGTCAGCGTTCCGGCTCCGGTCCAGACCACGAAGGGGCCGGGGCCGGGTCTCTCGCCCGGTGCTCCGTACAAGCGCCGGAGCAGCAACTGACCCAGTCCCACCGGCCACAGGAAGAGGCCCCCGCCGGAGGAAAAACCGGCCATAAAAGCCGCTGCCGAAGCGCCCCAGACAAATCGGTCGCCGCGGCGTGTGCGGTGCAGCAGAAGAAGCGCCAGAATGACTCCCGTCTCGGCCAGCGTGAACACCGTTCCCATTCCCATCAGCAGGTTTTCCCATTGCCTCCAACTGAGCAACAGCCAGGCCATGGGAACGAACAGAACCGGCGCGAGCGGATGCGCCCAGTACGCCCGCGCGAAGCGGAACAAGAGCCAGGCGCAGAGGATCAGCAGCACCGCGGAGACGTACATCTCGGCGGTGCGGTTCCAGTGGAACAGCGCCGCGTTCGCCAGCATCAGCAGGCGTGGGAAAGGCATGCGGTGTTCGTTGTGCTGCGCGAACAGGGTGGAGAACCCCACGGTGCCCTGGTCGAATTCCCGGAGCAGGCTGACGAACAGCCACTCGTCCCAATAGGGCACGTCGACGCCAAAACGACAAACGAAGTAGAAGAGGAGCCCCGCCGGCAGGAGATTCGCCGCAACGGCCGCGGATAGCAGCAGCCTTGCGCCTTTGCGCGCCGTTATACGCCCTCCAACTGCCCGCGGCAGTGGCGCACCATGTTTTCAATCAGCTTCAGCCCGCAGCCGCCGTCGAGGGTCAGGATGGATTCGGGATGGAACTGCACCGCCTCCATGGGCAGCTCGCGGTGGCGCACGCCCATGATGACGCCGTCCTCGGTCTCGGCGGTCACCTCCAGACAAGCCGGAAGCTTCTCGCGTTTCGCGAAGAGCGAGTGATAACGGCCCACCTTGAACTCCAGCGGCAGTCCCTCGAAAACGCCCTGATTGCGGTGCCGCACCAGCGACGGCTTGCCGTGCATGGGATAGTCGAGCACGCCCAGCTCGCCGCCGAACGCCTCCACCATGCCCTGCAGGCCGAGGCAGACGCCGAACACCGGGATTCCCTCGGACGCGGCGAAGCGCACCAGATCGGGCACGC
>CAYVPZ010000253.1:0-7014 GCA_964453955.1 uncultured Solibacteraceae bacterium
CTGGGCCGACGCCACCACCTGCAGCGCCACGGTGGTCTTGCCCGACGACTCCGGGCCGAAAATCTCGTTGATGCGCCCGCGCGGGAATCCCCCCACGCCCAGCGCGTAATCGAGCGAGATGGACCCGCTGGAAATCACCGAGACGGGTACGATGGCTTCCTTCGAGCCGAGCCGCAGAATCGATCCTTTGCCGAATTGCTTCTCAATCTGGCTCAGCGTGGCGCCGAGGTTGCGTGTGCGGTCTTTTTCGTCCATGGGAAATGAGTCCTATAATTGCGGCGCGAAGTAACCCTTGCGCGCGTGTACGATGAGATCCTTGCGTCCGCGCACGTGCACCGACACGGGGTGATACTTGCCATCGGCCACCAGCGGGTCGGGCCGGTAGTAGACGTTGTACTGATGGCGCAGCTCGTTGGCCACGTTAATGAACGACTGCGCCAGGTCTTCCGCCTTGAACGGGAAGAAGGCCACGCCGCCGGTCTCCGCCGCGTAGTATTTCATGATCTTGTCGCCGTCGGTGGGGATGTGCGAAATGTTCGTGGAAATCGTGTAGACCACCACGTCGCCCTTCTGGGCCATTTCCAGCGCCTGGTCGCGCGTGTAGCGGCTCTGGTTATCGTCGCCGTCGCTAAGGATGACCATGGCCCGGCGGAACTTGTGCATGGGCTGGTCCTGCATTAGCTTGTCGCGGCAGGCGAAGAAAATGGCGTCGTAGAGCGAAGTGCCGCCGCCGGGGCGCAGGCTCTGGATGGCGGTCTCCAGTAGATCGAGGTTTCCGGTCAGGTCGGCCACCAGTTCGGTGGAGGAATCGAAACTCACCACCATGGCCTTGTCCTGTTCGGGCCGCAGCGCCGTGCGCACGAACTCCGAGGCGGCTTCCTGCTCGAAGCGGAAGCGGTCGCGAATGCTGTTGCTGGTGTCGATGAGGATGGCCAGGCGCAGCGGCAGGTCCGACTCGGCGGTGAACTGCATGATGGTCTGCTGCTTCTTGTTTTCGAAGACCTCGAAATCGTCCCTGGCGAGGTCGGTGATGAAGCGGCCCTTCTTGTCGGTGACGGTGAACAGCAGATTGACGCGGTTCACCTCGAGGACGATGCGGCTGGTATCGTCGGGCGGGGCGGCGGGCGCGGGCTTCGGGGCGTCCTGCGCGCCGAGCAGGCAAACGAACGCAACAAGGGCGACGGCGGGGACAACGAGTCTCTTCATGGACGGACTTTCGTATTTGATTATAGCCGGGCGGATGGGGGGTGGTTCGGTGGCCGGGGTGGAGGGAGGGAGGCGAGGCGCTCGTGGTGGTCGCAACGTGACTACAATGGAACATGAGGAACGGGCGTCCAGAGAGGATGGCCATGAGTACCGCCGACACCTACGTTCGCGCTCGAATAGATAGCGTCACCAAAGAGCGTGCCGCCGATGCTCTGGCCGCCATGGGACTGTCCATTTCGGATGCGATCCGCCTGTTGATGTTGCGCATCGTGGATGAGCGTCGTTTACCCTTCGAGGTCAAGGCGCCAAACGCGACGACCCGCAAGGCGATTGCGGAGCTTGAGGCGCGGAAAGGCAAGCGCTTCACCAGCGTTGGTGCACTGATGGCCGACCTGAATGCGGACGATTGAACGGTCATCGGCATTCAAGCGCGACTATAAGCGCGCGAAGGCGACACCGCGCCACGGCAAGGATGTGGAGGCGCTCGTGTCAACGGCTGTGGCGATGCTGCTGTCCGATCAGGTTTTGCCGGAGAACAACCGCGACCACGCCCTGAGCGGCGATTGGGTAGGTTACCGCGAATGCCATATCAAGCCCGATTTGTTACTGATCTACCGCAAGCCCGACGCCGATGCCCTGCGTCTGGCGCGGCTTGGCTCACATAGCGAGTTATTCGGCTGAGCCGCAGCACTGCTCCGTGCCGTCTGCTTTTTTGCCGCCCGGAGCACCGCCGAAGGCTTCCCCTCGGGTCATCTGATCTCGATTCAATTCTTCGATGCCAGCCGATTCAAGAGCGGGATCCAGATCGAAGCCCGTGCCAGCCATGCTGGTAGCGTAGGCCAGTACGGCCTTTTGCCTCCCGCCTCTCTCCTGGTCGTCCAGCCAGTCGGATGTTGGCTCGTTTTTCACGACGTCATACCATCATCGCGCAAGACTCCCCAGCCACTCTTCCAGCTCCACCGGCAGCGGCGCTTCCACCGTGATGCGCTCGCCCGTGGACGGGCTCTGAAACCCGATGCGCGCGGCGTGCAGGAAAAAACGGGCGGCGGGGCCGGGGGGCGCGCCGTAGAGCCGGTCGCCCGCAACAACATGCCCGATGCTGGCCAGATGCACGCGGATCTGATGCGTGCGGCCGGTGCCGATGCGCACCTCCAGCAGCGTGAAGTTTTCGAACCGGCGCAGCACCTTATACTCGGTGAGCGCGGTGCGGCCAGTGCCGAGACGAGCGGTCATCCGCGTGCGCCGAATCGGGTCGCGCGCGATGGGTTTGGCGATGCGGCCGGACTCCGCAGCCAGCGTGCCGTGCACCAGCGCGATATACACTTTCTCCACCGTACGCGCTGCGAACTGACGGGCGAGGTTCAAATGCGCGGCGTCGGTGCGCGCCACCAGCAGCACGCCGCTGGTATAGCGGTCGATGCGGTGCACGATCCCCGGCCGCAGCCCGCCGCCCACCGCAGACAGCTCCCCAAACCGGTGCACCAGTGCGTTGGTGAGCGTTCCGGAATGCGCGCCCGCTCCGGCGTGCACCATCATGCCGGCGGGCTTGTTCACGGCCACCACATCGGCGTCTTCGTATAGAATGTCGAGCGGGATGTCCTCGGCGGTGGCGCTGAGCGGCGCAAGCGGCGCGGGCGTCACCTCAATGCGTTCGCCGCCCCGCAGGGATTGCGACGGTTTCCCGCTGCGTCCGTCCACCAGCACGCGCCCGGCGCGAATCCACTCCTGCAGGCGCGCGCGGCTGTAGGCGGGCAGCGCACCATGAAGGAATTGATCGAGGCGCAGGCCGGCGCTCTCGGCGGCGACATTGAGAACCACGGTCGCGTCGTCCACGGATTCACCTGCCGGAGGTGAGGCTCAGGACCAGCTCTTCCATCACCACGCGATCGTCGGGGCGGGCCTCGCGCAAAGCCCGGTCCGCTTCGAATAGTCTCGAGATGGCGCGCTCGAGGCGGGGCTTCGAGAACGCGCCGACGGTGGCGGCCACCTGCTCGGCACGGTCGCGCCACATGCGCACGCCCTGACCGGTGAACCATGCCAGAATCTGCTGCGCATTCCGCAGGCCCGCTTCATGCGCCACCAGCGCCAGACGAAACTGCGTGGCCAGGAAGCTGAGCGCCAGCGGAAGATATTCGCCTTCCCGCAGCAGCGTGTCCAGCGAGTCCAGCGAACGTTTGCGGTCGCCGCGGCCCAGCGCATTCACCAGCGCGAAGATGGTGGTGGCCTGCGCGTTCGGCACCAGCGCCGCGATGTCGTCCGCGGTGACCGGCCGCCCGGTTCCCACGTACAGGGCCAGTTTCTCGATTTCCCCGGCGATGCGGGCGGCATCGGCGCCCAGCGCCTCCACCAGCAGCCCGACCTCGGAAATGCCCAGGCGCAGGCCGCGCTCGCGGGCGACATCCTGGGCCACTCGCCGTGCCGACTCCGGCGTGAACGGGCGGAACTCCACCTGATCCGGAATGGCGCCGTAGAACTTCGCCACGCGTTCCAGCTTCGCTTTGTCCTCCCCGTCGAACTCGAAACGCGCGGCGTCAAACACCACCACCGTTCCGGGCACGGAGTTCTTCAAGTAGGCAGCGAGGTCGCCGGCGCTGGCTTCCTCTCCGGAGGCGCGTCCGCGCGGCAGAGCCGACTCCGCCGACGCCACCCAGATCACACGGCGCGGGGCGAACAGCGAGAACGACCGCGCGTCATCCAGCACCTCGGTGAGCGATACGGAGTCCAGATCGTGGCGCGTGAGGCCCTGCTCGCGATCCCCATCGCCGAGCACTTTCGCGATCAACGCGCGCCGGAAGCGGTCGCGAGACCAGACCTCCGGACCCAGGAACAAATACACCGGCGCGGGCGCCTGCTTCGCCATGCGGCTGAGGAAAATGTCCGGGCTCAAAAGTTCTCCAGAATTCCGCTGACCACCTCGTGGGCCACGTCCTGACTCATGCGGAGCTCGGCGGCGCCGCTCTCGTCGAAGTACGTCTGTGCGTTGGTGCTGAGCTCGTACCGCTGGCGGAATTCCCAGTTGGGGCGCGTATAAAGCACCTTGCCGGCGCTATCGACAAGGCTCACCTGAAGTTTGACCATGATCTGCAGCGCGGTGGCGCGTCCGGTGGTCGGGTCGTTCAGAATCGCGAACCCCACGATGCTGGTCACGCTGCCCTTCAATATCGCGTCGGCTTCTTCCTTATGACGCACTACCCGGTATTTCGTGCGCGCCACCAGCTCGCGCGAAATCGCCTCGGGGATGGCGTCGCTGAGACGGTAGTGGGTGGTGAGATTCTCGAAGGCCGGAACATAGATGGTGTGAATGTTCTTCGGCAGCAGCTCGCCCTTGCCGGAGACGTGGTAGCCGCAGGCGGAGAGCAGCAGGAGAACCGCGGCGGCAAGGGCCGCTCTAATCCACCAGTTCACGGATCACCTCGACACAGTTCTCCGCGGCGATGCGCAGATTATCGGCTACCATCCAAAACCAGCACGCGTGCGGATCGTTGCGGTCTGCCGCGATGGAGCCCACGGTGATGCCCCCCTGCCCGGCCACCCCCGCGTTGCTGGCCGGCTCCTCGTCGCCACCTCGCACGTCGATATCCGTGGACGAGAGCTCGGAGGCGATGGTTTCCACGTTCGGCGGCCCCGCGAACCGAACCCATACGGAAAAGCTGTAACCGTGAAACACCGGCGCCTGCACCAGACGAAGCGAAGGCAGCGGTACGGGCGAGTGGAGGCCCAGCAGCGTGGCCAGATGCCGCTCGATGCGCAGTTCCACGTCGCCCAGCGATTGCGGCGCTTCGGCGCCCCAGGCCGGCAGCATATTGAAGGCCGCCTGCGCGTCGAACACGGCTTTCGGCAACGGCTTGAACGAAAACAAACTCGCGGTTTGTTTCTGCAGCTCGTCGATCCCGCTCTGTCCGCGCTCGCTGGCGGGCTCGAAGATCACCGTCACCACGCGCCGGATCTCGCGCACCCCGGCGAGCTTCTTCAGGAACAAGGCAAGAGCGATGGCCGCCGGATGTGCGATCACCTGAATGCCCGCCGCGTTCAGCGGACCCGAGGGCTCCACCATGGGCGCGCGAAGACGGGCCGAAGGTTCGTCCTCCAGCGTGCCGCCAACGTCCACCAGCGCGGGCGCGGTCTTGCGCGTGGCCGCCTGGGCGAGCGCCCGGCGGGAGGATTCCGGCGAGCCACAGAGAACCATGACGCGCGCGTCCGCCACCAGCGCGCTCTGCAGTTCGGAGATCACCACGGCCTCCCCGCGTTCCTCGGCGATCACGCTGCCCGGCTCGGCCGCGCCTGAGACCAGCTCGACACCCACGTCGATGCCGGCCTCGCGCAACACCTCGCGAACCTCGCGCCCGGCCAGCGTCTCGCTGCCGACAATGGCGATGGTGGCCCTATCCAACCTGTTGCTCCGAAGGTTGCCCGGCAGCCAGCGGGTGCTGCGGCGGATTCCGCCGGAACCGGCGCCGGATAATCCCGGCGAAGCGAATCAGAATTCCGCTGGCCACGTAGCTGGTGGCCAGCGCGAGCAGAAATGGCTGCCCGAAGTTCCAGGTCAGATAAAAAACGCAGCAGATGAGAACCACCGTGAGCGGCGACCGGGGCCGCAGCAGGTTGATCTCCTTGAAGCTGGGATAACGCCAGGTGCTCACCATGAGAAAGGCGAGCATGGCCAGCACCAGCAGCCAGAAGAAGGACAACAGCCACCAGCGGACGGGCGCTCCGTCGGCGGCATAAACCACGGCGCAAACGAGCGCGGCCGCGGCGGGAATGGGCAGACCGACGAAATACTTGCGGTCGGGCCGGCCGGGATTGCGCGGCACCGGATTCGTGGTGATGTTGAAACGCGCCAGCCGAGCGGCGCCGCACACCAGAAACAGAAAGCAGATGAAATAGCCCGCGCGGTGGTCCATCAGGAAACCGCCCGGCAGGGCCAGATCGACGCCCCACGCGAAGGCCAGCACGGCCGGGGCAATCCCGAAGGTAATCACATCGGCGAGGGAATCCAGTTCGCGGCCGAAATCGCTTACGGTGTTGGTCATGCGGGCGATGCGGCCATCCAGCCCGTCCAGCACGAACGCGGCCCCAATGGCTTTCGCCGCGGTAGAAAAATCGGCATTTCCGCCGTAATTTCCGGCGTGTGCGGAAAGCGCTCCCTGAAATGCGTGCATTATCGCAATAAATCCGAGAAATATATTGCCGGAAGTGAACAGGCTGGGCAGAACGTAGGCGGCGCGGCGGCGGCGGCGCGGCGGCTCACCCTCGGTCTTTTTCCGGCGCAATCCGAATGGCGCCATTAATCCCCCCGCTTTCGGCGTGCGATGACGCTCGATCCCGCGGACACTCGCTCGCCCACGTTTACGGCGACCTCCCACTCCGGGCCGAAGAAGACGTCCACGCGCGAGCCGAATTTGATGAGGCCGATGCGCTCGCCGGCGCGCACCACGTCGCCGGTCTTCTTCCAGCACACGATGCGCCGCGCGATCAGCCCGGCAATCTGCTTGAACACCACGCGCGTGCCATCGCCCTCCACGGTGACGATGTTTTGTTCGTTGTCCGTGCTGGCGCCCTCGCGGCTGGCCACCAGGAATCGCCCGGGCCGGTATTCGACGTCCGCGATTCTGCCGGCGATGGGCGTGCGATTCACATGCACGTCGAAAATGTTCAGGAAGATGCTCACGCGCGTGCGCCCCGCGTCGCCGGCTTTGATGGACACCACGCGGCCGTCGGCGGGCGATACGGCCACGGCGCCCTCGGGAACGGCGCGCTCGGGGTCGCGGAAAAAGTACAGGCAGAACAGGGCCAGCAGGAACAAGGGCA
>CAYVPZ010000254.1:0-6977 GCA_964453955.1 uncultured Solibacteraceae bacterium
CCAGTGCTTCGGCGAAAACGCCGCGAGCGTTGGTGAGCGGCACCGGGCTGGCCACGAACTCCGGCGTAAGCATCCCTTCCACGCCGGCCGCGAGCGAGTGCACCCAGTGCGCGCGCCCGGCCAGCGGCCACATCGACTTGAAGACCGCGCCGTCGAAGCCGGCCAGAAGGACCACCTCCGCCAGCGGCGCCTCGCGGGCCACAAAATCGGGATCGTCGCCGATGTGCAGGTCGGTGGGCTGCGGGAGCTGGTTCAGAAGTTGCAGGTTCGGGGCCCGTGGATTGCCGAGGACGAGAACGCGCGGGACGAGCATACAACTCAGGGTAACCCAGAAGAAAAAGGCGGCTGTTTTCAGGCAGCCGCCGGGAAGTTGGGACTTACAGGGACGTAGACAAGAAAAAGGTCACGTGGCCACCTTGCGCCAGGGCCGAAGAGATTCCACCGACACCGTCTTGCGGCCGCGGCGAGTCTGGTACATCCGCTCGGTGGCCAGCACGATGGCGTCCTCGATGCGTTTATGGTGCACATCCGCTCCACCCCAGCTGAACAGGATCGACCACGTGCTGAGACCGCGAAGCTGGTAATCCCAGAGCTGTTCGGCAATCTGATTCAAACGCCGCTGCGCGGGGGAGCCTTCCAGACCCGGACAAACAATCAGGAACTCGGCCTCGCCGCTGCGGCAGGCGAATTCCTTTTCCGCGAGCATCCCGCGGAGGAAGTATCCGATGGACTGCATCAAATCGGCGTTGTGGGTAGCGCGGCCCTCGACGTCGTTGATGCCGACCGAAACCACCATGCCCCGGAACATTTTGCCCGTAGCAATGGCGCGGTCCAGCGCGGCGTGGTCGTGCATGCCGGGCGCCAGAACGAGTTCCAGGGGATTCGGCGACGGCGCGGCGCCGTCAATGACTTCGAAGCGAGGCTCGGCGGCGGGTGTATTCTCGACTGACGCCTTCTCCTCTTCTGGCCGGTTCGCGATCTCGAGTGCCCGGGGCGCGTCGATCTTCCGCGTGCTCAGGAACACGCTCACCGTTTTCGCCGGGGCGGAGACGGCAGCGGGCGCGGGCACTGGGCGGGGCGCGGGCGCGGCGGCGGCAACCGGCGGAGCCGGGACAACAGGGGCCGGGATGGCAGCGGGCGGCGCGGGCACTGGCCGGGGAGCGGGCGCGGCGGCAGCAACCGGGATAACCGGAGGAACCGCGGCCGGGACACTCCTTTTGTTGTTGGCGATGGCGCGGCGCAGGACGTCGCGGATGTCGTTCGCGGCAGCCGGCTGGATGTCGTGCGCGGCGGGGGATGCCGGTTCTTCCACAACCGGCGCTGGAACGGTACGCGCGGGCTCAACCGCCGGAGGGGCCGCTACCGGAGCCGGTTCGGCTTGTTTCAGAGAACTCACGAAATACGGAATCTCGGGGGCGGGCGCCGGCCGCGGCGGCTCAGCCACGGTCAGGGTGGAACGGGGCGGAGCAGTAGTTGCCCGCTCTTCCATTCTCGCGGGCGCGGTGGTCCTTGCCGGGGTCTTCACGGCGCGCTGGTCGAGCCATTCGGAGAGCGCCTGGCGCGGATTCATTTCGTCCAGCCGGGGCAGCGGGGCGGCGTCGGGTGGCGGAAGCGGACGCTTGCGCGGACGGGCTGCGCCGCGCACGGAGGTGAGTTCGGTGGCGCTGGCGGGCGCGGGCTTTACTGTTTCGCTGGAATGACGTTCGTCGCGTTGCATCTTCACCTCGACGGGAGGAGTGGGGAGTTCGGCGGGGACGGCGGGCGCGCT
Source organism: uncultured Solibacteraceae bacterium (assembly GCA_964453955.1). Lineage (GTDB taxonomy): Bacteria > Acidobacteriota > Terriglobia > Bryobacterales > Bryobacteraceae > CAWACP01. Next base: position 1,769 of record CAYVPZ010000254.1, read on the forward strand.
TCGCGCGGTGCGCGCCGGGGCAGCCTTCCCAGCCGCGGCCGGAGGCGTCACCGGCCTGGCTGGCGCGGCCGGAGTGGCCACGGTCATCTCATTGCGAACATTCAGTTCCACGGCCAGCTCGTCCAACTGCTGCGACCGGTTCCTGAGATAGTCGCAAAACAGGGCCACGGCTACTGCGGCAACAATCAGAACCACCGTAGTCACGATCTGCATCGCGCTCAGTTCCATTACGTATTCGATTGTAGGAAAACGGTGGTTCGGGACCAATAGACCGGTATTCTCAAAAATGACCAGTACTCAATGGCCGTATGGGGGGCAGTACGGAGGTACCAGCCGCCCGAAGTGACTTACCTGGCGCTACTTCTTCTGGCCCTGCGCCGCGACGGCGTCCATGGCCGCCTGGATCTTCTCGGGATCGCCGAGATAGTAGTGGCGGACGGGTTTCAGATTGTCGTCCAGGTCGTACACCAGAGGCACGCCCGTGGGAATATTGAGGCCGACGATCTCGTCATCGGAGACGTTGTCAAGATACTTCACCAGTGCCCGCAGGCTGTTGCCGTGGGCGGCGATCAGGACGCGCTCGCCGCGCAAAACCGCCGGCGCAACCGTCTCATGCCAGTAGGGCAGGAAGCGCGCCACCGTGTCCTTCAGGCACTCGGTGAGCGGCAGCTCGTCTTTGGTGAGGCTCTGGTACCGCGGGTCGTGGCCCGGATAGCGCGCGTCGGAAGGCTCCAGCGCGGGCGGGGGCACATCGTAACTGCGGCGCCACACCTTCACCTGCGCCTCGCCGAACTTCGCCGCGGTCTCCGCCTTGTTCAGGCCCTGCAGCGCCCCGTAGTGGCGTTCGTTGAGGCGCCATGTGCGGTGCACGGGGATCCACATCAGGTCCATCTCATCCAGCACAATCCACAGCGTGCGGATGGCGCGCTTGAGCACCGATGTGTAGGCCACGTCGAAGATATAGCCCTCGGCTTTGAGGATGCGGCCGCCCTCGTGCGCCTCGCCGAGACCCTTTTCGGACAGGTCCACGTCGGTCCAGCCGGTGAAACGGTTCTCGCGGTTCCAGTCGCTCTCGCCGTGTCGAATCAATACCAGTTTCTTCATATTCCTGCTGTTTCCATAAACCACCATTGTAGCGGGCGGGCGCGAACGGAACCGGGACACGCGGCGACAGCCGCGTTCCCTCGGAACCGGCGCCAGCGCGGCTGTCGCCGCGTGTCCATTGAGTATGATGGAGACGGAAGCGCATGTCCGAGCCAGCCGGGCGAGAAATCGCCTCGAAGTATCTGTTCGTCGCCGCGAATCTGATCGCCCTCATCTGTTTGGTCTGGGTTCTGGCCGGCACCAACTGGCGCGTGCTGGGCGATCACGTCCGCCATCTGAACTGGTGGTGGATCGCGGTGGCCGTGGTTTCCGATCTTCTCGTGTACGTGCTGCAGGCCTGGCGCTGGTGCCTGGTGCTGGCGCCGGTGGCGCCCATCCCTTTCTGGCAGTCGGTCCGCGCGGTTTACATCGGACTGTTCGCCAACGAAGTGCTGCCGTTCAAGGCCGGCGAGATCATCCGCTGCTTTCTGCTGGGCCGCTGGAACGATATACCCATCTCGGTGACCCTCGCCTCCGTGCTGATCGAGCGGATCTTCGACGGTTTCTGGCTGATCGCGAGCCTTGCCCTGGCGGTGACGTTCACTCCCCATGTGCACCCGTTTATCCTGCGCGCGGGCGCCTTCCTGACCATACTGGTGGCCGTGTGCGCCGTGTTTCTGGCCATCGCCATGTACTGGAAGGAACAGGCGCTGGAGGCCGTCGTGAATACGCCCTGGCTGGGTTGGGCGCACGTGCTCATCAAGGACCTGCACCTGATTGGACACTCCCGCTACCTGTATCTGGCGTGGCTGGTGAGCCTGCCCTACCTGCTGCTGGAGGTGCTGCCCATCTACGCGCTGATGCGCGCTTACGGGCCGCCGCTGTCCGGGCTGTCCATGAAGGTGGCCTTCGTGATGATGGTGTTTTTGCGGCTTGGTTCCGCGGTCCCCCAGGCGCCCAGCAACATTGGCCTGTTTAACTTCGCGGCCGCCCGCACGCTGGAGATGTTCGCCGTGGTGAAGGGCATGGCCTATGGATTCTCCGTGCTGTTGTGGGCCGTGGTTACGCTGCCGCTCCTGTTGGCGGGCTTCCTGGCGGTGGGCGTAACCGAGGTCAGGATGAGCGAGCTGCAACGCCATGCGCGCGACGAGGCGAACGGCCGCGAGCAGTGATATGCTGGCGGCATCGCCATGCGACCGCTGGTAATATCGCTCTTATTCGCCGTCATTTCCGGCGAGTCCGCCGTCGCCGCCGAGCAGTGGCTGCGGTTGAGCACGCCGCATTTCGAGATGTTCACCTCGGCCGGCGAGAAAAAAGGCCGCGAGGGAATTCTTTATTTCGAAACGGTGCGCCAGTTTTTCGTCGACGTCGGCTTCGCCAGCAGCCTTCCGGACAAGCGCGTGCGCATTGTGGGGTTTCGCGGCGACAAGGAGTTCCGTCCGTACGCACCCAACCAGATCGACGTCGCTTTCTATGCGAGCGGCGGGGACCACGACTACATCGTCCTGAGCCAGATCGGCCTCGAATACTATCCCGTCGCCGTTCACGAATACACGCACCTGGTGCTCCACCACAGCTCGAAGAACATTCCCGTCTGGCTGGACGAGGGTCTGGCTGAGTTGTTCTCGACGCTGCGGCCCGATGGCAAGCAGGTGTCGGTGGGAGACATCATCCCAGGCCGCCTCATGGAGGCTCGCCAAAGCCGCCTGATCGATCTGGATACGCTGCTGGCGGTGGGCCACGATTCCCGGCTCTACAATGAACGCAGCCATGCCGGCATGTTCTATTCCCAGAGCTGGCTGCTGGCGCACATGTTGTTTCTGAGCCCGGAGTACCGCCCGCATTTCCTGGTCTTCTGGAAGGCGGTGACCTCCGGCCAGCCGTCCGCGCCCTCCCTGCAGCAGGCCTTCGGAAAGAGCGTGGCCGAGGTGCAGAAAGATCTGCAACGCTACATTCAGAACGGCCCCACTCGTCAACTGCTGGCCTCCGTCCAACTCGACAAGCACGCCGCGGATCCCGATGTCGCGCCCGTGTCCGCCTGGGACGCCGACGTGGCGCTGGTGGAGATCCAGGCGTCTTCGCGACAACAGGCGGAAGCGGCCCGAACCACGCTGGAGCGGCTGATATCGGAGCAACCGCAGCGTCCGGAAGCGCCCGCCATCCTCGCGGAACTGGCGTTGCGCGAGGAGCATCGGGATGAGGCCATCCGTCTTTTCGCAAAGGCCACCGAACTGGGCAGCACGAACCCGGAGATGTACTTTCGCTACGCCATGCTGCTTTGGAATCGTCCGCGCGGCGCTGATGATGCCCTGGTAAAGGCCCTGCAAAAGGCGGTGGAGCTGAAGCCCGACTATGTGGAAGCGCGCCTGCGCCTCGGCTTCGCCTTCATGGACCGCGGAGATTACAAGCAGGCTCAGACCCAGTTGCTGCAGATCAAAGGGATCAAGGCGGCGGATGCGTTTTCCTACTTCCATGCCCTCGCCTATACGACCTACCGTCTCGGCGACGAAGCCGGCGCCCGCGCCGCTCTCGAACAAGCGAAGAAGTGGGCGAAGGAACCCGCCGATGCGATGGCCGCCGATCAGTTGGCGGAGGCCCTGAACCGCGGGCCTGCCGGCTCCCCGGTCGCGCGCACCGACACCGTGGAAGCGGTGATCGCCCCGTCCCGCCTCCCCAAAATGACGGGAACGCTCGATACGCTGGAATGCGCGGGAGCGAGCGCGCGGCTGTCCATCGTGGCCGGCGGCCGCACGATATGGTTCCTGGTGGACGATCCGGGCTCCGTGCGCCTGACCAATTCGGGCACGGGCGCGGTTGACTTCACCTGCGGAAAACAGGCCGCGCGCCAGGTAGTCATCGAGTACCGGCTACATGCGGACAGCACAACGAACACGCTCGGCGTGGTCCGCGGCATCGAGTTCCAATAGTTTATTTCTGCGCCGATGGCTGCGGCTTGCGCTCCAGCTCGAAATCCCTGACCGCCGGCTTGCGCGTATCGTACTGCGAGACTCGCTTCGTCACCGGGCCGTCGAAACCCTCGTGCGTCGCCGCCAGCTCGTAATCCAGACGCATGTCGAGGTCGTAGAAAATGTAGGCGCCATCCTTATTCGTCTGCGTGCTCACGACGTTGCCGCTCTTCAGGTTCTTGAGCCGCACCGTGGACCCCTCGAGGGCGTTCCCGTTGGCGTCCTTCACCGCGCCCTTGATATCGCGCAAAACGGATTTGTCGGGCTTCGGTTCCGGCTCGAGGAACACATTGGGTTTATCGATCGGGTCGGCCGACTTTTGCGCCAGCGCGGCGCCGGCCAGCACGAGCAGAAAAACGGGAAGCAGCTTGGCGGGTTTCATGGTGACCAGTCCCTTTCAGAATAGACCAGCCGGAGCTTCTGAGAAAGGTCGCGCCGCGTGTTATAGTTTCCGGTACTGTGCGCACTCCGGTTCTTTCGTTATTGCTCATCATTCCGGCGTTGCTGGCGGGCCAGCCGGCGCCGGCGGTCAATCCCAAGGTGAAAACCATAATGGATGCGGTTTCCGAGGAGCGCATCACGGCCACGCTGCGGCGCCTCGAAGCGTTCGGCACGCGCGGCTCGCTTTCTTCCGCGAGCGACCCCCAGCACGGCGTGGGCGCGGCGCGGCGCTGGATCTACGAACAGTTCCGCGCCTCGAGTCCGCGGCTGCAGGTTCGCTATGACACGTGGCACGTCCGCAAGCTCCCTCCGCGCGTCGTCCGCGATACGGATTTCGTGAACGTGGTGGCGGTGCTGCCGGGCGCGCTGCATCCCGACCGCCAATTCCTCATCACCGCGCACTACGATTCGCTGGCCCTGGTGTGGACCCGCCCGGAGGATGAAGGGAACATTGGCGCGGTGGACTGGGCGAAGACCGCAGACTCGCCCATCGCGCCCGGCGTGTCCGACGACGGCAGCGGCGTGGCGGCGGTGCTGGAACTGGCCCGCATCATGAGCCAGTACGAATTCGCCAACACCGTGGTGTTCATCGCCTTCGCCGGCGAAGAGCAGGGGCTCATCGGCAGCACGCTCTACGCGCAGAAAGCCCGCAAGGACGGCGTGAAGATCGATGGCGTGTTGAACAACGACATCATCGGCACCGACGTGGGCGGCGACGG
>CAYVPZ010000255.1:0-6942 GCA_964453955.1 uncultured Solibacteraceae bacterium
GCGCGCTTCCGATACCTCGACGAAACCGGCGCGAAAAGTCAGCGACGGATGGCCGGTGAAGTTGGTGATGGTGAGCATTTCATCGCGCAGCGACGGCACCAGCAGCACATCCACCTGGGAAAAAACGCGCGCCATTTCCTGGGCCACGCGGCGGCGGAAGCGGTCGGCCTGAACGAAGTCCACGGCGGAGAGGAAGCGGGCCTGGCGAAAAAGATTGGGCCACGCATCGGAAACCTGCGCCCTGAGCTCCTTCAGTCCGCCACTCAAAGTGAGCTCCTCGAACGCGGCGGCGCCCTCGGCGAACAGGATCAGACCCAGCGAATCATAAGGCCAGTCGGGCAGGGACACTTCCACGGGAACCATGCCCAGCCTGCCGACGGCTTCGAGAGCGTGGCGATCGACGTCGGTGGCCGGGCTTTCCTTCATCCATGCGGGGATGTAGCCAACGCGCAAGCCGGCGACCGGGGCCGCGGCATCGAAATCGAGATGGCTGGGGACGCTCGATACGTCGCCCGCATCGGGGCCGGAAATGGCCGCGAGAACAAGGAGCGCGTCCTCGACGCCGCGGGTCATGGGTCCCAGTTTGTCGAGCGACCAGCAGAGCGTCATGGCGCCGGTGCGCGGCACGCGGCCGTAGGTGGGGCGCAGTCCGGTGACGCCGCAGCGCATGGAGGGGCTGACGATGCTGCCTCCCGTCTCGCTGCCAATGGCGAATCCCACCAGTCCCGCGGCAGTGGCCGCGCCCGGGCCGGCGCTCGATCCCGACGCTCCCTCCTCCAGCAGCCACGGATTCATGGTCTGGCCGCCGAACCAGATATCGTTCAGCGCGAGCGCGCCCAGGCTCAGCTTGGCCACCAGCACGGCCCCGGCATCGTGCAGGCGCTTCACCACGGCGGCATCCTCGGACGGCACGCGGTTGCGGTACGGCTCCGCGCCGTACGTGGTGGGGATGCCGGCGGTGTCCAGCAGGTCCTTCGCGCCCCACGGGATGCCGTGGAGCGGGCCGCGATAGTGCCCGGCGGCGATCTCGCGGTCGGCCTGCTGGGCCTGCGTCAAAGCCAGATCGCGCGTGAGCGTGATGACGCAGCGCAGCCGGGGATCGAAGCGCTCGAGCCGCTCCAGATACAGGCGCGTCAACCGCTCGGAGGTGAGCTGGCGCGTTTCAATCCACCGGGAAAGGCGCGAAAGCGGAGCGAAGGCGATGTCCGCATCGGCGGGGGGAAGGGGCTCCCGCACGCTCGCGGTGCGAATGAAGTGGTCGCGCGCGGGGCCGGGTGGCTGGTCCGGCAATATGGGGTCCCAGCGCGTGGCGGGCGCAACGCTGGAAGGCAGTGCAAGCTTGCGCGGTCCCGTGCGGCGTTCGTAGAGAGGCGCCATGGTGCTGCGCCAGTTGCCCGCGGCCATCTCGCGCTCGGCCGCGCTGAGCTCGAACTGCACCAGCTTTTCGGCTTCGGCGAAGGTGGCAGGCGAGACGGGCGGTCCCACGTCCGGCGCGGTGCCGAACGCGGGCGGGGCCCCGGGTGGAAGAGACGCGGAGCCGGGCGCGGGCTTGCGGCACGCCGCGGCGGTGGTCATCAAAGCGGTGGAAGCCCAGGTGAGGAATTGCCGGCGTGAGTTGGACATGGTTGCTCTGTTTTAGTATGTCTTATGACCGAAATCAGCCGGCGCGAGTGGATGGAGATGAGCGCTCTGGCTGCGGCCGGGGTGGTGCTCGCCCAGCCGGGCCCGGCCTCAGGCTGGTTCGACCGGCCCATGCGCTGGGCGCAACTGGCCTTCGTGGAAGACGATCCAGGCCGCTACGACCCGGCCTTCTGGCTCGAGTACTTCAAACGGATTCACGCCGACGGTGCGTGTCTCAGCGCCGGCGGATGCGTGGCCTTCTATCCCACCAGCGTCCCCCTGCACTATCGCAGCAGGTTCCTCGGCAATGGCGACGCGTTTGGCGAGATGCTGGCCGGCTGCCGCAAACTCGGCATGAACGTGATCGCCCGCGTGGACCCTCACGCCGCGCACCAGGACGTCTTCGACGCTCACCCCGACTGGATCGCGGTGGAGGCCAGCGGCCAGAGGCGCCGTCATTGGGCCTCGCCCGGTTTATGGGTCACCTGCGCGCTCGGCCCGTACAACTTCGAGTTCATGACCAGCGTGATCCGGGAGATCGTGAACCGGTACAAAGTGGACGGCATATTCGCCAACCGCTGGAGTGGATCGGGCATGTGTTACTGCGAGCACTGCCAGCGGAATTTCAAGGAATTCAGCGGACTGGAACTCCCGCGCACGGCGGACGAGGCGCGCGCCGAATTTGCCGCATGGCAGAAGAAGCGCCTGCTGGAATTGTATTCGCTCTGGGATGGCGAAATCAGGAAGTGCAACCCCGAAGCCGCCTTCTTCCCGAACGGGTTCGACCAGATTCGCGATGGCGCGCCGGTCCCCGTTCTGTTCGCCGACCGGCAGGCTCGCTCCGGGAACACCCCGGCCTGGCAAAACGGGAAATTCGCGAAAGATGCCCGCTCCACTTTCGGCGCGAAGCCCATCGTGGGCCTGTTCAGCGTGGGGTTGGAGGCGCCGTACCGCTGGAAGGACTCCGTCCAGAACCCCAGTGAAATCCGCATGTGGGCCGTGGATGGCATCGCCCAGGGTTTCCGCCCCTGGGTGATCAAGTTCAACGCGAAGCCGCTGGACCGCCGCTGGCTCCAGCCCGTCGAGGACTTGTTCGTCTGGCACTGGAAGAACGAAAGGTACATGCGCAATGAGCGCTCGCTGGCGCGCGTCGGGCTGGTCTCGACGCAGCGGTCCGCGGCGGATCACGAATCCGGGTTCTATCACGCCCTGGTGGAAGCGCGGATTCCTTTCGAGATGGTCGCCGCCGACGGTGGGTTCGACACGGCGCGTTTGCAACAGTTCAGGGTGCTGGCGCTGCCGAATATCGGCTACCTTTCCGACGCCCAGTGTGCGCGGTTGCAGGCGTTCGTCGAGGAGGGCGGCGGGATCGTGGCCACCCACGAAACCTCATTGCGTGACCAGCGCGGCAGGCGCCGGGACAATTTCGGCCTGGCCGGGCTTTTCGGCGCTTCCTTTGCCGGGAATGTGATCGAACGCCAGCAGAACGCGTACCTGAATATCGAAGACCATGCCCATCCCCTGGTTGCCGGTCTTGAGGACGCCGGCCGCATGATCCATGGCGTGATGCGCGTGGAGATTCACGCCGCGCCGGGTTTGCGCGCGCCGCTCATGACGGTTCCCTCCTATCCGGATCTGCCCATGGAAGAGGTGTACCAGCGTGAGACCAGGACGGACATTCCCGGAGTGATGGTGCGTTCCGCGGGCGCCGGGCGCGTCGTGTACTTCCCATGGGATATCGATCGGACTTTCTGGGAAGTGATGAGCCCGGATCACGGAATCGTCCTGGCGAATGCCGTGCGCTGGGCCGCGAATGAAGAACAGCCGCTCGCGGTGGAAGGGCCCGGCATACTCGACGTGGCGCTGTGGAAGCAGCAGTCCTCGGTCACGGTGCACCTGGTGAATCTCTCGAATCCGATGATGATGAAAGGGCCGTTTCGCGAGATCCTGCCGGTCGGTCCCCAGAAAGTGCGTGTAAATCTGCCGGAGGGAGCGAAGGCGCGCGATGTCCGCTTCCTGGTCGGCGAAGCCAGCGCGCAGTGGAGGCAAAACGGACCGTGGATCGAGACCGTCACCCCGCCCATCCACCTGCACGAAGTAGTGGCGGTGGACCTGTAGCAGCCGGACGCAGGCGAAAACTCCTGCTCTACAGTGGAGTAGGCCTTTTGGCCTGCGACGGCTTCCGCCCCGGGCTGCTGGACCGATTGCCCGAAGAGGCCGGAAAAGCGAGAATATCCGAAAGGAGGCGGTTATGAAAACAGCGCGGTTCCCGGTAAGGATCGGCGCCGGCCCGGCGGGGCGGTACGATCCGCCGGGTCCTGACCGCCCGCCGGACGCGCGATGACTCCCGGCCGTCCGCGCCCCATCCTCATCGACACCGATCCCTCGCCCGACGACGCCGTGGCCATGCTGGTGGCGCTGGCTTCTCCCGAGGACCTGGAAGTGCTCGCCGTGACCACGGTGGCGGGAAATGTTCCGGTGCACCTGACCGCGAAAAATGCCCGCAAAGCGCTGGAACTGGCCAGGCGCACCCAGACGCCGGTCTACGCGGGCGCGGCGGCGCCACTGCTGCGGCCTCTGGTGACGGCGGAGCAGGTGCACGGCAAAACCGGCTTCGACGGATACGATCTGCCGGACCCGGTCACCCCCCTTGCCGCGGGGTTCGCGCCCGACGCCATTGTCGATCTGGTGATGAGCAGACCGCCGGGCGAGGTCACGTTATGCTGCCTCGCGCCGCTCACCAACATCGCGCTGGCCATGGCGAAGGAACCGCGCCTCGCCGGGCACGTGCGCGAGATCGTCATCATGGGCGGCGCGTTCTCGGAGGGCGGGAACATCACGCCGGCCGCGGAGTTCAACATTTACGTGGACCCGGAAGCAGCGGCCCGCGTCCTCGGATGCGGCGCGCACATTACGATGATCCCTCTGGACTGCACCCATCAGGCGCTCACCACGCCGACGCGCCTTGAGAAACTCCGCGGCATCGGAACGCCGGTGGCGGAGGCCTTCTACCATCTTCTGAAGTTCAACAAGATCTTCGACGAGCGCAAGTACGGATGGGTGGGAGGACCGTTGCACGACGCCACCGTGGTGGCTTATCTGCTGGCGCCGGAGATCTTCTCCGGAAGAAAAGTGAACATCGAGGTGGAGTGCGCGAGCCCGCTCACGCTGGGCATGACCGTGGTGGACTGGTGGAGTGTAACCGGCCGCACGCCCAATGTGCTGTTCCTGCGCAATGTGAACGCCGACGCCTATTTCGATCTGGTAATCGGCCGCCTGGCCCGGCTCTGACCCGATGTTAAGAGGTCTTAACGGCCTCCGGACGAAACCCGCGCTCTTTCCGCATCGTCTTCGTGGAATAGAATGAACACCACGAAAAGAACACTCATCAGCTTGCTGGCAATCGCGATTGCCGCTGGAGTTTTTGTCACCCCGGTGCTGGCGCAGGAGCCGGCGCAGGCGCCTCCGTCGTTCGCGCCGCCCGATCTGGACCAGTTGGTGGCGCGCATTGCGCTCTACCCCGATCCCCTGCTGGCGCAGGTGCTCGCCGCGGCCACCTACCCCAACGATATTCCGCCGGCCGCCCAGTGGGCCGACGAGCACCACTACCTGACCGGGCAGGCGCTGGCCAATGCCATCACCGAAGACCAGCTTCCGTGGGATCCCAGCGTGCAGGCGCTGCTGCCCTTTCCGTCCGTGCTGGACATGATGAATTCGGACATGAACTGGACCACGCAGCTCGGAAACGCGTTTCTGGCCCAGCAACAGGACGTGATGGACGCGGTGCAGCGGCAGCGGGGCATCGCGGAACGCTACGGCTACCTGAGGACGAACGGCCAGATCGTGGTCAGCGGCCCGCCGTACATTACCATCATGCCGGTGAACCCGGGCTATATCGTGGTTCCTTACTATGACCCGGCGGTGGTGTTCTTCGCGCCGCGGCCTGGGTTCGTCGTCGGTGGCGGAATCCGCTTCGGCTTCGGCGTGACCATCGGCGGGTTTTTCTCGCCGTGGGGCTGGGTACCCGGAGGAATCCGCTTCGACTGGGGCGGGCACGCCGTATTCCTGAACAATGCACGCTGGGGCAGGACGTGGTTCAACCGGGGCATGTACGTTCATCCCTACAACGGCATCCACCGGCCCGCGCTGGGCGCCGTGCGTCCCGCCGAGGCGCATGCGCTCCATGCCCGTTCGGAGGCGGAGCGGAGTGCGGCGCGGCAAGGCCGGCCTGCGCCCCGCGAAACGCATCGCGACGAGCGGCGGTAGCAACCCGCAAGCGAAAACGCCTGCTCCACACGGGCAGATGAATGGTTTGCAGTCCGTGTGGAGCAGGCCTCTGGCCTGCCGCGCCTTTTTCGCGGCGCGGTGTATACTGGCCAGAACCGGGAGGAACCGGCGAAGAGTGAGCTACAGGGCCATCGCCCTCGGCACGCGCTACACGTTCGACGACCTTCGGACGCTGCTGGCGAAAGCCACGCCGGCCCGCTCCGGGGATGAGCTGGCGGGCATCGCCGCGGCCAGCGCCACCGAACGCGCGGCCGCGTGCATGGCCCTGAGCGAGGTTCCGCTCGCCGATTTCCTCGCCCAGCCAATCATCCCCTACGAAGCGGACGAGGTCACCCGGCTGATCCTCGACACCCACGACAGCGCGGCCTTCGCGCCCGTCCGTCACCTCACCGTGGGCGACTTCCGTAACTGGCTGCTCGACCCGCGCGCCACCGGTCACATGCTGGCCGCGCTGGCGCCGGGCCTCACGCCCGAAATGGCCGCCGCCGTTTCCAAGCTGATGCGCGTGCAGGACCTGATTGCGGTGGCCTCGCGCATTCGCGTGGTCACGCGCTTCCGGACCACCGTGGGGCTGGCCGGCCGCCTCTCCACGCGGCTGCAGCCGAACCATCCCACCGACGATCCGCGGGGCATTCTGGCCGCGGTGATCGACGGCCTGTCGCTGGGGAGCGGCGATGCGGTGGTGGGCATCAATCCGGCGGCCGATAATGTGGCCAGCGTCGACCTGCTGCTGCGCATGCTCGACAAGCTGCGCACGAAGTTTCAGATTCCCTTCCAGAGTTGCGTGCTGGCGCACGTGACCACGCAGCTCGAGGCGCTGGGCCGGGACGCGCCGGTGGACCTGGTGTTTCAATCGATTGCGGGCACCGAGGCGGCGAACGCGTCGTTCGGCGTGAACCTCGCGCTGCTCGGCGAGGCGTGGTACGCGGCGCGTGAACTTCGCCGCGGAACCGTCGGCGACGACGTCATGTATTTCGAGACCGGGCAGGGCAGCGCGCTCTCCGCCGGCGCGCACCACGGCGTCGACCAGCAGAC
>CAYVPZ010000256.1:0-6920 GCA_964453955.1 uncultured Solibacteraceae bacterium
GGAGTACATGCAGGATTTCAACCAGCCCATCGATCACACTATCGTCGGGTCCACCGAGTCGTTCCGGTCGGACGAAGTTCAAATCGAGCAGGCCAGTGTCGGCGGTGACTTCCACTGGGACCATGTGCAGGGCAGAATCCTGTTTATGCAAGGCTTGTTTTCGACCACCACGCCCCGCAATGACGGCAGCGACGAGGTCGGCCAGTGGGATCTGAAGGATGCTTACAGATACGTATCGGAAGCGTGGGGCGGGTATCATTTCGACAAGCTGCACGGAGTGAATATCCAGGCGGGTATCTTCGTGTCGTACATCGGACTGTTCAGTTACTACAACTATGACAACTGGACCTATCAGCCGTCGTATGTGTCGTCCAACACGCCGTGGTTCTTCAACGGCGCTCGCGCGCAGATATACGTGACGAACAAGCTGAAGATAGAACCCTGGTTCATCAACGGCTGGCAATCCTACGCCAAGTACAACAGCCATCCCGGTTTGGGAGGGCAGGTTCTGTGGCTGCCGAGGGAATGGTTTAAGGGGGTCTTTAACTCCTATGCGTTCGGACAGGATAATGTCGGCCTTCCCAACACGCAACGTATTCACGAGGACGATAGCATCGAGGCCAGGCTCTACAACAAACCGGACAGCATGGGCCTCTCGAAGATTGCATTCTCCCTCACTGCCGACGCGGGGTGCCAATATGGCGGGGGAATTAGCTGCACCGGCGCGCCCAGCCAGAATAAGTCGTCGTTTGTGGGCTGGATGGCCTACAACCGGTTTTGGTTCCACAAGGACCTGTGGGCGATCACGTTGGGCGGCGGAGAGATGAGTAACTGGGGCCGCTACCTGACGCTGCTGCCGCCCATCGACGGGGCCACTGCGCAGTCGGGCACGCCTTACTTCACCGAGAATCCCGGCCAGAGGGCCCATATGTGGGATAGCACGATCAACCTCCAGTACATGCCGAAGGAGTACTTCACATGGTGGCTGGAGGCTGGATACCGTCACTCGGATATTCCGTACTTCGCGGGCCGGGAGGGAGTTACGCCACCGGGCGGCGACAACCTCTATCCGCAGTACTATACCTGCGAAAGCGGCGTCTCGTCCATGCAGGGGAGCCTCCCCGCGGCACAGACGGCCTGCGGTAACGCCGGCAGCAGCGTGTGGTTCCCGGACCTCCGCCGCAGTGAAGCGAAAGTCTCCGCCGGCTTGTTGGTCAGGTTCTAAAGAGTCGGCATCGACGGTTTCCCGGCGGCACGGGCTTCCCCTCGTGCCGCCGTATCCTCAGCGGTTCGTCCGCCTTCAGTTCATTGCGGCTCGCCTTGCTCGCCACCCCGCTACTTCCTGCCTTCCCGGTCTTTGGACAGTCGGAATAGTCGAAAGCTGGCTCCTCCCCGCAAACAGCTCAACCGCACATCCTCTTACCACGGCATTGCAAGAAGGCCCCCACGGGGCCAGCCGCGGAGGCCGCATCGAGGACGCACCTGCTGGTGAGCGAAGATGGGAAGGGCACGGCCTTCTTTCCTGCCGTGCCTCGAAGTTCGAAGGACCAAACATGAACCCCTCCCAGGGTAAACTTCTGATCGTCGATGACGAGGCTTCCATCCGCCATGCGCTGCTGGCCACGCTGCGGGCCATGGGATTCGATGTAACCGAGGCCTCCACGGGCGAAGAAGCGCTCAAGCTGGTGCGCGCCGCGCCCTTTGACGTCGTGCTTCTGGACGTCAACATGCCGGGTATTGGCGGGATCGGCGCCTGCCGCGAAATGCGCCGCATACTGCCGCGGCTGGGCATCCTGATGGTGACGGTGCGCGACAACGAAGACGATAAGATCGCCGCCCTCGACGCCGGCGCCGACGACTACGTCACCAAGCCGTTTCACGTCCGTGAACTCGCCGCGCGGGTTCGCGCCGCCGTCCGCCGTTCGCAGGTTCCCGCCGCCGATGTGCGTGCCGTCATTCAAATTGGGGATATCGCGCTCGACCCAGCCCGCCGGCTGGTGGAAAAGTCCGGCGAAGCGGTGCGCCTCACGCCCAAGGAGTTCGATCTGCTTTACTACCTGATGTCGCACGCGGGCTTGCCGGTTACCCATGGGAAGCTCCTGCATGCCGTGTGGGGCCCCGAGTATGGCGGAGAGTTGGAGTACCTCCGCACCTTCATGCGCCAGTTGCGCAAGAAACTGGAGGATGACCCATCCTCGCCGCGCTATCTGCTGACCGACAGCCATGTCGGCTACCGCTTCCGCGAAGCCACGCCGGAGCCGGTCGCCCAATTCGGGGACAGGCGACGACATTCCGTACCGGAAAGCCCCTGAAAACAATCCACAGGTTGCTACGGAATCTCGTTGCCTGTCCCCGAATTGGACGCGGAATGGCTTTCACCACGGGCTGTTATGGCGTCCGGTACGTCACCGTGACGACGCACCCGTGGCCCGAACACAGGTTGGGGCCGCCATTCACTTTAATGCTGCTGATATGCTGTCCGTCGCCGTGGCCGAACTCGCGTTCGTCGGCGTTCGCGGTTTTCTTCCACTCGTTGAAGGGGAGGTCGCTGGTGACGTGCACGCCTTTGTTGGCGGACAGGGATTCGATGGTCACCGACCCGGAGCTGTAGACCACGTCGATCTTCCAGCGTCGTTTCGAGTCGACGCCGCATTGCGAGATGCCCGCACAGCCGAGGGAGCCCGTATCGGTGACGCTCACATCGGTCAGCACGCCCCTGCGGTTACGATGCCGTATTTCGGACTTGCTGAACTTCCACGTGCCGCCTGCATCGAGTCCGTCCAGGCGAAGCAGGAGGGAGCCCCCGTCTCCGACCTTGATCGGGGTGTCGCCCGAAAAGGCCTTGATCCGCGATGGGCTGCCACACAACAGCAGAGCCACGACGGTGAGAGTAGTTGAGAGTGTAAGCCGTGTCATTCGCTGATTGTTCCTCATTAGTTGATTGTAGGCGCTGCCGGGTTGATGCGCAGCAGTTCCCCATGCCAGCGCCGGATCACCGGGCGGTTCAGGTACGACCGAAAATCTTCCGGGGGCCACGAGGCCTTCAGTTCGCCAAGCGCGGCAGCGGCCTGGGCGGCGACCCCGCGATCCTCGGTCCCCGATCGTAGCAGCAGCACGCAGGCGCGCCACAGCGACTCCGGTTTCCTGGCCGATGCGAAAAGGGCGCGCGCACGGCCCGCGTATCCGGCCGCTGCCGCGCGTTCGCCGGCGGCCAGGGCCGCTTCCGCCGAGGCCAGCAGAGCGTCCGCCTCCGTCGCCGGTTTACCGGTTGCCTGTGCCAGTCCGAACGCCTTGCGGCACGTCTCGAGTGCTTGTGCTCCGGCGCCGGACCGGGCCAGCGCGAGGCCCAGCACCACGGTCGCGCCACATCGCGTTCCCAGATCGCTCGCATCGGCGCTCCGCAACAACGCCTCGGCCTTTGTGCGGGCCTCGCCGAAACGCTCCCGCAGCAAAATGATCTGGAGGGCGCTGACAGGATCGGATCCCTCGGCCTGCGCGGAGGCCCCCGTGCCCTCGCCTTCGTGGCCCAGCAGGGCGTGCATCAGGGCCACGTTGAGTTCGTTGGTGGCCGCGCCGGGCATGTTTCCGATGGCCTCGAAGGCGTGCCTCGTTTCGTCGAACATGCGCAGTGCCTGCGGCCAGCGGTCCTGCGTTTCTTCGAGCGTCGCCAGGCCCTCCTGCGCCAGCGCCAGGGGGAGCGAGGGACCGGCCGGCTGCATCGTGGTCAGGGTCTCCGCAAAGGCGCGGTGAGCGCCGTCGTAGTCCCCCTTGTCGCGCGCGGCCCTGCCCAGCAGGATGAGGGCGAGCGCCGCCTCATTGCGGTAACTTCCCTGCCGGTAGTAAGCCAGCGCGGCCTGCACGTCCTGCCAGCCCTGCGCCGCGTCCCCGGTCTGGATGCGGATGCTGCCCAGGTTCACCAGCGCGCGCGCTTCCGACCGCTTCTCGTGGTTTCGCCGGGCGATGTCCAGAGCCTCCTCGATGGTGCGCAAGGCCTCCGCGGTGCGGCCTTTGAGGGACAGCGCGTTGCCCAGGTCGATCAGCCCGCGCGAGACCAGGTTTTCAATGCCGTCGGCGCGCGCGATGGCGATGGCGCGGTTGGCGTCGTCCAGCGCTTCCGCGGTCTGGCCCGCGTCCAGATAGCGGTTGCTCGACAAAAGCAGAAGCTTCACCTGCTGCTGATCGTTGCCGGTGACGCGGGCCGCCGACAGCGCCTTGTCGATCAGATCGCGGGCCTCGCCGGGTGTGCGCGCGTAGCGGGCGCGAACGTAGAGGCATTCGGTGACGCCTTCCACGTTGGAAGCGGCTTCGAACAGGCTCTCAGCGCGGTCCAGCGAACGGCCGGCGTCCTCCCGCGCGCCGGTGCGGGCCTGCAGCGTTCCCAGGCGCAGCCAGGCGGCGGCGTTCTGCGCATCCAGGCGAATCGCTTCGGCATATGTGGTCATGGCCTTCTTCGTGTCCTGGCCGCGTTCCTCGGAGCGGCCCAGGTCCATCAGCGCGTCGCCGCGTTCGTCCGGCCCCGCCCTCGTGGAGATCTCTTGGTACTTCTCCGTCGCCGCCTTGAACTCGCCGATGACCGTCTGGTGGATGGCGTCCAGATGGAGACTCTCCACCGCCGGCAGAGAACCGCGCCCCTCCATCGTTTTGAGCAATTCGTCCTTGGCGCGTTCCAGATAATCGAGTTCGTACCAGGCCTCGGCAAGGTAGGCGTGCGCCATGGCATAAGAAGGATCGATCTCCACCGCCCTGGCCAGGGCCTTGCTGGCCCGGTGATAGCTGCCGTAATGCAGCGCGGCGAGGCCGTCGCGATACCAAGGAACCGCGGCCGCCGCCGGTTCGTGGTGGCGGTGCGCATTCCACCACCACGCGAGAGTTCCGCCACCGGCGCAGACCGCGCCTCCGGCCAGCGCGGCCACCATGCGGCGGCGCGAGTGGAGACGTCCGGGCGCCCGCAAGTCGGCCAATAGCTCGCCCGCCGATGCATACCGATCCCGCCGGTCCTTCGCCATCAGCTTTCGAACGATGCGGTCGAGTTGCGCCGGCGACTGCGGATTCAGCCGCGAAGGTTGCGGCGGCTCTACGGTCAGCAATCGCGCCAGAATCGACGGAAGGCTGCTGGCGGCGAACGGCGAGGTGCCGGTCAGGCACTCATACAGCACCACGCCGAGCGAGAACAGGTCCGAGCGCGCGTCCAGGACCTCGCCCGACACCTGTTCGGGCGACATATAGAGCGGGGTTCCGGTGAAGCCTTCCAGCGTCCGGGTAGGGTCGGCCTCAGTAGCCTCGCCCGCCGCGCGCAGAACGGCCGGCCTGGCGATGCCGAAGTCCAGCACCTTCACCTCGCCCGACGAGGTGATCTGAATATTGCCCGGCTTGATGTCGCGATGAATGACGCCCTGGCGATGCGCTTCCGCCAGCGCCGACGCCACCCCGGTGGCCACCTTCAGCGTCTCTTTCACGCTCACGCGCCGCTCGCTGAGGGTGCGCCACAAACTGGCGCCGGACACCAGCTCCATGGCAATGAACGCGTCGCCGCCGGGAATCTCCACGAACTCGTAGATGTGCGCGATGTTGGGGTGCGAAAGCGAGGACGCGGCGCGCGCTTCCTTCAGCAGGTTAGCGCGAAGCCGCGGATCGTCGCTGCGGCTGGAACAGAACTTCAGCGCCACGCGGCGGCCCAGCGTGAGGTCCTCGGCTTCATACACCACACCCATCCCGCCTTCTCCGAGTTTGGAGACGATACGGTAATGGGTGACCGTTGTGCCGATCATGAACGTGTCAGTATACACCGCGCAAACACGAGGGCGCTGGTTGTGGAGATGGCCAGGAACCAGACCATCCACCAGCGCGACGCCGCCGGATAATCCACTTCCAGCCAGATGACGCTGCCGGCCGGCAGGCGCGGCTCCTCGGGATCGAGCAGGAATGCCGGCAATGAGCGTTCGCGGCGGCGAATCAGGAAGGTGGTCCGGTTGCCCGCCGCGATGGCCTTCGTGAGCGTGACGCCGCGCAGCGTGAATCGCAGCACGCCGGTGGTGGGGCGCAGCGGGCGGATCCGCCACACCATCTGCCGCTCGCCCGTGATGCGCACGGGCGGCGTCTCCACCGCAATCCCCGCCGGCGCTTCGAGGACCCACGGTTCGTCGTCGGTGTCCAATTGGGCGGTCACCACCGCCGGTTCCCCGACGCGCAACGGCGCCGTTCCGTACACGGCGTCGAGCTGCAGCATCAGCCAGACCACGGGAAGCGCCAGAATCAGCGTGGGCCGCAGCAGCAGCGCGGAGACCCGGAGATTCGCGCCGATCAGCGCTTTTTGCGCTCGCCAGATCAGTCGCGGCTCGTCAAAAAAAAGCCTAAATTCCAGGAAGCGGGCGTGGATCTGCCGAAATATCGGCAGCAGTGCCGACATATCGGCAGTGCGGTAAAAAATAAATGCCGACGAGACGCCACAAAAGACCCCGGCAAGAACCAGACCGGTCATTCCAAATAGCCCAGTCCCCGGAGGCGGCGCTCCATTTCTTCGCGGGCCTCGGCTTCCTCCTGGCGCGACAGCTCCTTCTCCACCAGATGCTCGATGAACTCCTGCACCGAACTGTAGCCGGCCTTCGCCGCATACTCGGTGACGCGGTGCCAGAGATCGGCGTTCAGTTTGATGGATCTCGACATGTCTCAATAAATGGCCCGGCCGGTCATCGCCGGGTTCGGCGCGATACCGAACTCTTTCAGTATGGTCACAGGCAGATCTTTCAGGCAGGGGTCCGCCAGGCGCGGCTGGCGGGTGCCCAGAAGCGAGCCGGGAACGGCGGAGGCGGCCATGCAGTGATCGCCAATCCACGCGTCGCGATTCGGCTCGATGATGTTGGGGGGCGCGGCGCCCAAGGCGGTTTCCCATGATGCGCGGTACGGCGGAGCGTAGCCCACAA
>CAYVPZ010000257.1:0-6869 GCA_964453955.1 uncultured Solibacteraceae bacterium
ACCCCGAGTGGGCCGAGGGCCGGCTGTCCCGCGTCAAGGCGTATCTGGTGAGCGCCGTTCACCTCTACGAGGTGGCTCAGACGCTGAACCTCGGCGACTATCTTCTGCTGGGCCGCGGCGAGGAGATGAGCGGAGGCCGCGAGAAGCGCGCTCTGCTGGCCGATGCGGTGGAGGCTTTGATCGCGGCGCTGTATCTGGACGGAGGTATCGACAGCGCGCGCGCGTTTGTCCGCCGGCACATCCTGGCGCGTCTGTCCCTGCTGGACGCCGACACGGAAGAAATCACCGACTACAAGAGCGCGCTGCAGGACATGGCCCGGGCGCTGAAGCTTCCTCTGCCGAAGTATTCCATTTTGGAGGAACGCGGGCCCGAGCACGCCAAGACCTTCCTTGTGGAGGTGAGCGTGGGTCGCGAGTGGAGCAGCAGCGCGGAAGGCTGTTCGAAAAAGAGCGCCGGCCAGCAGGCGGCGCGGCAGGTGCTCCATCAACTCACCGAGTGGGGCCGCTGACGGTTCCGGCCGGGCGTTCTTTGACGTCGCCGGTAAAACGCTGCGGCTCCGCGCGAAGCCCGGTCTCGTTGAGCACCACCACATCGACGCGCCGGTTCCGCGACCGGCCCTGTTCGGTATCGTTGCTGTCGGCCGGGGCATTGTCGGCATAACCGGCGATGGAGAGTTTTTCCACCGGCACGCCGTCTTCGGTCAACAGGCGCATGAGGGCGATGCTGCGAGCGGCGGACAGCTCCCAGTTACTCTGATACTGCTCGGTGTGGATGGGCACCGAATCGGTGTGGCCTTCGAGGCGCACCGGATTCGGAATCTCCGAGAGAGACCTGGCGATCTTCGATACCGGTTGCCGGGCATCTTCCAGAATCCCCGCGGTGCCGGACGGAAACAGCGCCGCCTGGCGGAAGCTGATCACCAGGCCGCGAGGTTCCATGGTGATCTGGATCTTCCCGGACTTGATCTCCTCATCCAGGTCTTTGGACAGCACCTTCAGAGAAGGCAGGAGCTCGGCCAGACGCTCCTCCTTTTTGTCGAAGATCTTTTCAGCGCCGCCGGGCCCGTGCATCTGCGCGTTGCCCTTGCCTTTGTCTTTCGGAGAGCCGCCGAACATGGTTACCACGATCGACGACAGTTCGCCCTCGGAGAGAGCCTTCTTCACGGAATCCTCCACCGCCTTGGCCTTGCTTTTGTCGGTCTGCGAGGTGGCGAACATCACCACGAAGAAGGCGAACAGGAGAGTGATGAAATCGGCATAGGAAACCAGCCAGCGCTCGTGATTCTCGTGTTCCGCGGCCCGTTTTTTTCGCGCCATGGGAGCCTCAGGCGGCCTTGGAAGGCGCGGCGGGTTTGGCGGCGGCCGGAGGCTTGCCCTTTTTCGGTTTGCCGGCCTCGACGCCGTTGGTGTACGCTTCCAGTTTGCTGCGGATCAGTTTGGGGTTGAGGCCCTCGACGATGCCCACCACCCCTTCCACCACCAGTTCTCTCATCTCCAGATCGCGTTTGGCGCGGGCTTTGATTTTGCTGGCCGCGGGGAGCAGCAGAATATTCGCGACACCCACGCCATAGACGGTGGCCACGAAGGCCACGGCGATGCCGTGACCCACCTCTTCGATGTTGGCCAGGTGTTTCATCACCTGGATGAGCCCCAGTACGGCGCCAATGATGCCGATGGTGGGCGAGTAACCACCGGCGGCTTCAAAGACCTTGGCCTCCGCTTCGGTGCGCTCGTATTCGATGCCGATTTGCAGCTCCATCATCTTGCGCAATTCCTGGAGATCGGTGCCGTCGACGGCCAGATTCATGGCCTTGCGGAGGAATGGATCCTGGATCTTGTCCGCTTCGGATTCGAGAGACACGATTCCGCCCTTGCGCGCCCTGGTGGCATAACCGATAATCTCTTCCACCGCGCCGTCGATGGGGATAGTGGCGTCGAAGAAGATGTCCTTGGACCGTTTCAGGGCGCGCACGATGGTGCTCAGAGGCATGCTGATCATCATGGCTCCGAACGTTCCGCCCAAGACGATGAGCGCGGCGGTGATCTGGCCGACGTCTCCGACCCGGCCGCCCTCGAGAACCAGCCCGCCGAGGATCCCTCCCAGGGCGATCACTATGCCGCCAATGGTGGCGATATCGGGCTTGCCGCCGCCCTTTTTGGTAGCTTTCTCGACTTTGCTCTTTGGCTCCGCCATGGTGGTTTAGGGAACCGGGTTCCGGTCCGGATCGCGCAGGATCTCGCGCCGGAAACGGATGACCCGATTGATTACCTCGTCCGCGCTTTCGAGTACCATGAACTTCTGACCCGTGGTAAGGCTTACAACTGTATCCGGTGTCATTTCGACATGCTCGATGAGATCGGAGTTGATCACGAGCGGGATTCGATTGATGCGCGTAAGTCGAATCATGAGCCGGTACAACTGCCTTATCGGCAAGGGTGCCGGAACCTGGAGGCTGCCGGGGGACCCCGAGCGGTCTCAGTGCAGAAGCTCCAGAATCGCGCGCAGTTCCCGGCGAATCTCGTCGAGGGCGGGTGCGGGAGCGGGGAACAGGCCGGGCTGCGGGCGCGCCGCTTTCCGGGCCGGTCCGGAGGCGGGTTTCCCGCGTCCTTCCAGGAACTTGCGGGCGCCTTCGATGGTGAATCGCTTTTCGTACAGCAGCCGTTTAATCTCGAGGACCGCCTCCACGTCCTTGCGGCGGTAGAGGCGATGGCCGGTCCCCGATTTCTTCGGTATCAGGGCGGGGAACTCGGTTTCCCAGAAGCGCAGGACATAGGGCTTGATCCCGGCCAGACGGCTTACTTCGCCGATGCGAAAGTACAACTTGTCCGGGATTTCCTCAACGGATATCTGCGCGGCAGGATCGGTCATCCCAGCGCCATTTTACCGCACCGGCCGAGGCGGGAGGCGGCGACTCGCAAGGGCGTGCCGATGGCGCACCAGGTCAGCCAATGCGAGAACGGGCCCGTGGTCCAGGGGAACGCGGAGGTCCAATTGAGGCCGGCGGTAAGCGACCAGGCGGCAAAGACGAAGGCGAGCATGGCAACGATTGCAGCGAGCAAACCGGCCAACAGGCAGGAAATACGCAGCGCCTGTGTAGGCCACGCCGTCCTCCACCCGCCCGCATCCGTTCCGGCGGGAAGCGAAAGAATCCCCTCCAAAGCCTGCAGACGCACTTCCGAGGCGACTCCGGCCGGCGCCAACGGTGCGCGCATCCCCCACTGCGAATTCATCGGTATCCTCCCTCCCTGCGGCCTTACCGTGCACGTTCGCGTCCATTTGCCGGCGACCAATGGGCGCCGCCACCATGACTGCGGCGTGCCCGATGTGCCATAAGTAGCCACGGACGGCAACTCGTCTCAGAAAGATATGCGGCCGTGTGCTAAATTACACCTGATAGAGAGATCTGCTGGATGCGCACCCGTGGGGCCAGGGGTGTCGCCAAAGCGGCTACTCGGCGAGGACTCACGCGAATATGGCGGTCAGCAATCGCATCAATAACCGGTACGAAATCCGATCCACTCTGGGACAGGGCGGCATGGGCGTGGTGTACCGCGCCTACGATTTCGTGACCAAGCGGGACGTGGCCATCAAGACGATGCGGGATATTGCCGACCCCGCGGCCCTCGAGCTTTTCGCCAAGGAATGGACGGTTCTGGCGGGTCTCAGCCACCCCAACATCGTGGACATTCTGGATACCGGCGAGTACGAGGAGAACGGCCGGCGCAAGCCCTATTTCGTGATGCCGATGCTGCCCGGCAACACCCTGGATGCGCTGATTAAGAACGCCAGCCAGAGACTGACCGTGCACCGGGTGGTGGAAATCCTGGTGCAAACCTGCCGCGGCCTGCAGGCCGCGCACGAGCGCGGTCTGGTGCATCGCGATCTGAAGCCCAGCAACATTTTCGTGCTGGAGGACGACACCGCGAAAATCATCGACTTCGGCGTCGTGCACCTCACCGGCACGCACTCGGTGACCGGAATCAAAGGCACGCTGCAGTACATGGCGCCCGAGCAACTGGAACTGCAGCCCGCCACCACGCTCTCCGACATTTTCTCGCTGGGCGTGGTGGGATACGAGACGCTGACCGGCCGGAAACCCTTCGCCCGGCAGTCGGAGGGCGACACCGCGGAAGCGGTGCGGAAATTCATTCCTCCGCCGGCCTCGGAGGTCAACCCCGCAGTGAGCGAAGTGATCAGCCGGGTGATCCACAAGGCCATGGCCAAGCAGCCGCGGCACCGCTTCGCCAGCGCGCGGGAGTTCGCCGAGACGCTGACCCGGGCCCTGCACAATCAGACCGTGGAAAGTTTCGATCCGGTGAAGATCCGGCCGCGCATCGAGCGCGCCAGGAAGGCCTTCAACGAAGGCGACCTGCAGTTCGCCGCGGAGATTCTGGGCGAACTGGAAGCCGAGGGGCATATCGACCCGGACATGTCCCTGCTGCGCATGCAGATCGACCAGGCCGCCCGGAAGAAGAACATCCGCCAGTTGCTGGAGAGCGCGCGCACCCGCTTCGAGCAGGAAGAGTATCCGCTGGCGCTGCAGAAGATCCAGGACGTGCTGCGGATCGAGCCGGACAACGCCGACGCCCTGGGCCTGAAGCGGGACATCGAGGGCCACCGCAGCGAGCGCCAGGTGGACAACTGGTTCCGGCTGGTGAAGGAGCACATTGGACGCAACGCCTTCACCGAAGCGCGGGAGGGGCTGGACGAGATTCTCAAGATCAATCCCAAGGACACGCGCGCGCTGCAGCTTCGCTCCGAGGTGGAGCAGAAGGAACAGGACGCCATCCGCGTCCGCAATGAGAAGGAGCAGCTCTACAGCGCGGCCAAAGCCGCTTTTCAAAGCGGCGAGATCAGCACGGCGCTGAGCCGCCTGGAGCGCGTGCTCAAGCTGAACCGCGAAGTTCCCGATCGCGTGGTGCCGGAGCGCGATTCGCTGTATCAGGGTCTCTACAATCAGGTGCGCAGCGAGCACGATTCCATTCGCATGGCTTATGAGGAGGGCCGCCGCGCGCTCACCGAGCAGGATTTCACCCGCGCCCTCGAGATCTGCGACCAGTACCTGAACAAGTACCCCGGCCAGCCCCTGTTTCAGGCCCTCAAGCTGGAGGCGGGCGAGCAGCAGCGGCAGCAGCTCTCCTCGTTTCTGGCGGAGACCGGAAAGCGCGTGGACGCCGAGCCGGACCTGGACCGCAAGATCGCCATCCTCAAAGAAGCGGCGGAGAAGCATCCGGGAGAGCGCCAGTTTCAGGACGCCCTCAAGCTGACCCGCGAGCGGCGCGATCTGGTGAACTCCATCGTGGCCCGGGCGCGCCAGTATGAGGAGCGCGCGCAGTACGCCGAGGCGATCGGGCAATGGGAGATCCTGCGCAGCATCTACACCCCGTACCCCGGCATCGGGTTCGAAATCGCTCAGCTCCAGAAGCGGCGCGAGAACCAGACGCAGGAGGAAGCGAAGAGCCGCTGGACCGAACAAATCGACCGGGCCATCGAAGGGGGCAAGTTCGAGCGCGCTCTCGATCTGACGGGGAAAGCCTTCGAGGAGTTCCCCAACGACGCCGAGCTTTCCAACCTGGCGGCGCTGGCCCGCCAGGGCGTCGAGCGCAGCGCGGAGGCGCAACGGTTGTTCGAGGAGGGCCAGAAGCTCTGCGCCGGCGGCCGTTACGAGGAAGGAACCGAGCGGCTGCGGCAGGCCTTCGAGATGGACCAGAACAATCCGGCCATCGCGCAGGCGCTGGCCAATGCGCTGGTGGAAGAAGCGCGGGAAATGGTGGACACCGACTGGAGACCCGCCGAGAGGCTGGTGGAGCAGGCGCTCGTGTATGACGCCACGAACGCCGCCGCCAGGAGCCTGCGCGCGCTCATCGAGGACCGGAAGCGGCGCGAGTTCGTGGCCGAGGTGGTGGGACGCGCCCGCCAGTTGCAACTGGAGGGGAAGGTGGAGGAGGCGCTGGACGAGGTGGATCACGCGCTGATCGAATGTCCCGCCGAGCAGCGCCTGGTGCAGTTGCAGAACACGCTGCGCAATGCGCTGGCCTCCAGCAGCCGCGTGCAATCGCGCAACTATTATCTCCGGCAACTGCACGAGCTCACCGTGCGGGTGGCGGCCACCGCGGATCCGCAGCAGCTTCGGGCCGCCGTGGATCAGGCTCGCGGCATCGCCTCGCGATTCCCCGAGGATGCCGAGATGCGCACGCAGGCGGTGCAGGTGGAGCAGCAGGCGATGAAGCAGTACACGCCGTCCGAGCGCAAACAACCGCCCACGGCGCCGCCGCCAGCGCAGTCTTATGTTGCGGGATCCGCCGTGGCGGACCCAGCTGTGGCGCGGACGCAGGCAGCGCCGCCGCCGGTGCCACCCATCGAAGCGGCCGAAACCAGCGCGCTCAACGCGGCCCCGTTCCATCCAGCCAGCTCCGCGAGCGCCGTCGACGAATCGGAAACAACGGTGTTGCCGGTCTCCGCGCCAACACCACATTCACCCACACCCACGCCCACGCCCACGCCAGGACCGCCGGCCGCGCCACTCCCGGCCGCCGCGCCTCCGCCGGTGCAACAGGGTCCTCCACCCGCACGCGGGGGCCTGCCGCGGATGGTCTGGATGGCCATCGCGCTGATTCCCGCGCTGGTGGTCCTGGCGGGTGTGGTCTACATGGTGCGGCGGCCTAAACCGGCCCCGCCGGCGGCCACGGTCACACAGTATTCAGTCACCGTGCAGGCGAGCCAGCCCGGCGCGCTGATCCGCATCGACGGCCAGACCGTGGAGCCCGGCGCTGTCCGGCTCGCCGCCGGCGCGCACACGGCCACCGCCGAACTGGATGGGTATCAGCCGATCACCACGCAGTTCGAGGCCGGTCCCAATGCCCCGCCG
>CAYVPZ010000258.1:0-6861 GCA_964453955.1 uncultured Solibacteraceae bacterium
CGCTCGCTGACAGCCCGATCACGCCCGCCCGGAAGCGCAGGCTGGCGCGTCTTGCCGAACGGTCCGATGCGGAGATCGATTTCTCGGACATTCCTCCGCTGAGACAAAGCTTCTGGGAAAACGCTGTCCGCAATCCGTTTTATCGTCCGGTCAAGCAGCAACTTACCGTGCGCCTGGACGCCGACGTGGTGGCTTGGCTCCGCCGGCACGGGAAGGGCTATCAGACCAGGCTCAACCGGATGCTCCGGGAAGCCATGCTGGAGAACATCGGCAAGAGCGCCTGAAGGTCTTCGCCGATCCGATGCCGTTAACTTCTTCGCCACTGGGCTCGCCTCACGATACGCGTGCACCACGGGCATTACCCTGTTCCGGCGTACTCCCGGAGAATTCGTGGCTGTGGGTCTTGACGCGGACGCATTCGAATGGCGTCAGCAATACGGCGCCGGCTATTCCACGCGCATCAATCATGTTCTTCGGCTGGTCATGTCTCAAGGACGATAGGGGCGCGCCGGCCCGGCCGGCCGGGGTTTCCAAGCGATCAGGACCTCACAGCAGGTGTATAATCGCTGCAAGTCTCAGTAGACGTTTGAGGCCAGAGGAATGGAATGTCCGAAGTGTCGCCTAATCAATCCGCCCGGGAGTATCCGGTGCGATTGCGGATACTCCTTCGTGACGGGAGTTGTGTCTGCTGTACCAAGCACCGTACCGGATGCGACCCTAGGAGGAGGTCCCTCACGGATTCCGCTTTGGCGAAAAATCATCGGCTGGATTCTGTTGCTGTGGGGATCTCTCGCTCTGGTAAGCGTTGGCATGCGCCACAGCAGTTCGTCAGGTGGCGGCCTTCCGGTCGCTTTGGGTCATTTGGCTGGCGACTTGGTAGATGTGGTTCTTATTGTGGTGGGACTAGGGCTTATCAACGGGCGTCGGAAGCGCAAAGTGCCTAAGTAAGAACCTCACGCTCCGCGGTCGAAGAGGTTGCACGGCGCGCCGTTGGCGAAGCAGGATGTCATGGCGACAGCAGAACTTCCGGCTTACTTGAACAACCTGATGTCAGCCTCCATTGTCTGCGTCGATCTAATATAATCCAGACTATGAAGTTCGAACTGAATTCTCATGTTCTGATCGCGCATTGGGTCCCTGGCTTCCTTCTCGTCATGGCCGTTCGCCCCATACTGCTCGATGCCTCTTCGCCGGCGGTGAGGAGCTTGATGGGCTCGGGCGCTCCAGGGGGCGACGCGGTTGCCACGTTAGCCGTGGCAGTTGCTGCGTTCTTCGCTGGAGAGGTCCTAGACGCATCACGCGATCTGCTCGAAGACTTATGGGATTTGTTCCAGAGCGTAGAGTGGGGTTTTTTTACCGACGCTGACCAGGATGACGTTGAGAAACTCAGGACGTCGTCTTTCACGTATTACGTCTTTGACTGCAACGCTACCCTAGCCCTCGTTATTTTGCTGCTTACTCAGCTTCTTACCCACATCTTTATCAACTTGAGTTGCAGCGTGGTGGTAGTATTCTTTCTAATCTTCCTTATCCTACTTGTGAACGCGTGGCGTCTTAGGAGCCAGATCTCATCCCGGACCCAGCGTTGGAAACAGGCCGCGTCGCGCAGAGGATAGGTTTCGGGACTCTCCCGAAGCCTGTAAATCACGGGTTTACAAGTCTCGTAAGCTTACCTCAGGCTGAGTTGTAAGCTGCTCGGGAACAGACCGCGGCCTCTTACTCGTCCCCGCCGGTGACCTTCAGCACGGCGAGGAAAGCTTCCTGGGGGATCTCCACCCGGCCCACGCGTTTCATCCGCCGCTTGCCTTCCTTCTGCTTCTCCAGCAGCTTGCGCTTGCGCGAGATGTCGCCGCCGTAACACTTGGCCAGCACGTTCTTGCGCATGGCCGGGATGTTTTCCCGCGCCACAATCTTGCTGCCGATGGCGGCCTGCAGCGCCACCTCGAACATCTGCCGCGGAATCAGCTTGCGCAGCCGCTCGATCAGCAGCTTGCCGCGCTCGAAGGCGTTGTCGCGATGGACGATCATCGACAGCGCGTCCACCGGCTCGCCCGCCACCAGCACGTCCAGCCGCACCATGGGCGACACCTGGTAGCCGGCCAGATGATAATCGAGCGAAGCATAGCCGCGCGAGGCCGATTTCAGCCGGTCGTAGAAATCCAGCACGATTTCGTTCAGCGGCAAACTGTAGCCGAGCAGCACGCGGCCGGTCCCGATATACTCGAATTTCTTCTGCGTGCCGCGCTTTTCTTCGAGCAGCTTCAGAATTTCGCCGACATATTCCTCGCGCGTGATCACCGTGGCGTCGATCACCGGCTCTTCAATCTGCTTGATCGCGGCCGGATCGGGGAACCGCGTGGGATTGTCCACCTCGATCACCTCGCCGCCAATCTTGGTGACGCGATAGCGGACGCCGGGAGCTGTTGTGATCAGGTCGATTTCGAATTCGCGCTCCAGCCGCTCCTGCACGATCTCGAGGTGCAGCAGGCCGAGAAAACCGCAGCGGAAACCGAAGCCCAGCGCCACCGAATTCTCCGGCTCGAAATTGAAGGCGCTGTCGTTCAGGCGCAGCTTCTCCAAAGCGTCGCGCAGGCGGCCGTGCTCGTGCGATTCCACCGGATAGAGCCCGGCGAAAACCATGGGCTTCACCGGCTGGAAACCCGGCAGTGGCTCGGTAGCCGGATTCGTGTCGTCAATGATGGTGTCGCCGATCTGCGCGTCCGCCACCGTCTTGATATTCGCGAACAGGAAGCCGACCTCGCCGGCGGAAAGCTCGTTGCAGGGCACCGGCTTCGGCGTCTGAAATCCCAGGCCTTCCACGTCGAAGGTGCGGCCGTTGGACCACAGCCGGATCTTCTGCTTCATGGCGATCCTGCCATCGAAGACGCGCATCAGAATGATCACGCCGCGATAGGGGTCGAACCAGGAGTCGAAAATCAGCGCACGCAGCGGAGCATCGGGATCGCCTTTTGGCGGCGGCACACGCTCGACCACCGCCTCCAGCACCTCCCTGATGCCGAGGCCGCTCTTGGCGCTCACCAGCAGCGCGTCATCGGCGGGCAGGCCGATCACCTGTTCGATCTGCTCGCGGATGCGCTCGGGCTCGGCGGCGGGCAGGTCGATTTTGTTGATCACCGGAATGATTTCCAGGTTATGCTGCAGCGCGAGGTAGGTGTTGGCCAGAGTCTGCGCCTCCACGCCCTGGGAGGCGTCCACCACCAGCAGCGCGCCGTCGCACGCCTGCAGGCTGCGCGATACTTCGTAGCTGAAGTCGACATGGCCCGGCGTGTCGATGAGGTTCAACTGATAATCGTTGCCGTCTTCGGCGCGATAATTCAGCCGTACCGCGTGGGACTTGATGGTGATGCCGCGTTCGCGCTCCAGATCCATGGTGTCCAGCACCTGCTCCATCATTTCGCGCTGCGACAACGCGCCGGTCAATTCGAGCAGACGGTCGGCCAGCGTCGATTTGCCGTGGTCGATATGCGCGATGATGGAGAAGTTCCGGATGAAGCGCGGATCCATGCGGTAGAATGGGCTCGAATCTACGATTATCCCATGGCGCAGGTGATAGAAGGCGTTTTCGACGCACGCGGGCTGAAGTTTGCCGTAGTGGTGGCGCGCTTCAACGGCTTCATCACCGACCGTCTGCTGGCGGGCGCGCTGGACGCGCTGGCGCGCACCGGTGGCCAAAACGACGACATCGACGTGGTGAAGGTTCCGGGTTCGTGGGAACTGCCGTTCACCGTAAAGGCGCTGGCGGAAAAGGGGCGGTACGACGCCATCATTGCCTTGGGCGCGGTGATTCGCGGAGAGACGCCGCACTTCGATTACGTGGCCGGCGAAGCAACCAGCGGTCTGGCGCGCGTGTCCACCGAGACCGGCGTTCCCGTCGCCATGGGCGTGCTGACCACCAACACCGTGGAACAGGCCATCGACCGGGCCGGCGCCAAGAGCGGCAACAAGGGCTTCGACGCCGCCATGACGGCGATTGAAATGGCCAGTCTCCGGCGGCGGCTTGGCCACGCGAGCAAGTGATGCCGCGGAGCTGATCATGCCCGGAGGCCGCCATCGTTCCCGCCAGCGCGCACTGCAGGTGCTGTTCCAGTGGGACCTCGCCAAACGGCCCGTGGAAGAGGCCATCGCGTGCTGGTACGATAGCGTTGGCGCGGGCCTCGAAGAGCCGCCCGCGCGCGACGACTTCATGGAGCAACTGGCCACTGGGACCGCCGGAATGGCCGGCGAAATCGATGAGCGCATCACCGCCAAGGCGCAGAACTGGAGCATCGAGCGCATGGCCATCGTGGACCGCAACATTCTTCGCTTGGCCATCTACGAAATGACGAAACGTCTTTCGCCGGCGGCGGTCGTAATCGACGAGGCTCTGGAACTCGCCCGGCGCTTCTCCGGCGACGAGTCGGTGCCCTTTATAAACGGCGTCCTCGATGCCGTGAACAAGGAAGCGCGAAGCTGATGGCACGTATCCTGATGGTGGCTCCGGAGGCCACGCCTTTCGCCAAGACGGGGGGTCTGGCCGACGTAATCGGCGCTCTTCCCGCGGCGCTGCACGCCGGTGGCCAGCAGGTGGCCGTGGTGATGCCCTGGTACCGCACGGTCCGGCTGGCCTGCTCGCCGAAGGAAGCGTATCGCGACCTGCGGGTAATCATCGGCCCGCGCGAGTACCGGGTCAACATCTTCGAGACGGTGGAGCGCGGCGTCACCTTTTATCTGCTCTCCTGCCCACCGCTGTACGACCGCCCCGGCCTCTACGGCGAGCACTCCACCGACTATCCGGACAATCACATCCGCTTCGGCGTGTTCTGCCGCGCCGCGCTCGATGTGATGCGCCATCTGTTCCTGCCCGACATCCTGCACTGTCACGACTGGCAGTCCGCTCTGGCGCCCATCTACCTGCGCTATGCCTTCGCCGGCGACCCGACCTTTCTCGGCGTCCGCATTCTGTTCACCGTTCACAACCTCGGCTACCAGGGGCTGTTCCCGCCCGAGGCGCTGCTGGACCTCGGCATCGGCCGCGACATCTTTCAGCCGAACGTGCTGGAGTTTTTCGGGCGCGTCAATTTGCTGCTGGGCGGCATGCATTTCAGCGACGCCATCAACACCGTGAGCCGCGGTTATGCGCGGGAAATTCAGACCCCCGAATTCGGGTTTGGTCTTGACAAGTTTCTGCGCGCGCGGGCGGACCGCCTGAGCGGCATCGTCAACGGCGTGGATTATCAGGAGTGGAGTCCGGAGAAGGATGTCAACATCGCGCGCAATTATTCCGCGGCCGATTTCCGCGGAAAGTCCGTCTGCAAGTGCGCGCTGCTGGAGCAGCTCGGCCTGCCCACCGCGGATCTGACGAAGCCGGTTATAGGGATGGTCTCGCGCATGGTGAGCCAGAAGGGCTTCGATCTGCTGGCTGATGCGGCGGATGAACTGCTGGCCGAAGACGTCATGCTGGCGGTTCTGGGCAGCGGCGAGCCGGAATATGAAAAGCTCTTCCGCGATCTGGCGGCGGCGCATCCGGAGAAGGTGGGGGTGCGCATCGGCTACGACGACGCCCTGGCGCACCGCATCGAAGCCGGCGCCGACATGTTCCTGATGCCGAGTTTCTACGAACCGTGCGGGCTGAATCAGATTTATAGCCTGCGCTACGGCACCGTTCCCATCGTGCGCGCCGTGGGCGGGCTGGAAGACACCATCATGGACGACGATGGCCACACCACCGGGTTCAAGTTCCGCGAATACACCGGGGAGGCGCTGCTGGCGGCGGTCCATCGCGCGCTCGGGGTCTACGCGGACCGCCCGCGCTGGGAAGAGATCATGCGCCGGGGCATGCGCCAGGATTTCTCGTGGGAATTCGCCGCCAGCCAGTATGCCGCGCTGTACCGCAGTTTGTTGCGGTCGCCACTGTAAGCTCGGCAGCTTTCTGGGAACGGCCTGCAAAGTGCTTGGTTTTCCGTATGCGCCTGACTTATCCGCTTGCGGTGGTTGCTTCGATTCTGGCTCTGGCCAGCGCGGGCGCAGCCGCACCGGCGAAAAGCCGCGCTCGTTCGCCCATGGTCGGGAGCCTTGACGGGAACGAAATCGAGGACGCAACGAGGACCGGCGTGGTGGGGCCGGGAGCGACGGGGACGGGGGTGGTGCGGGCGCAGATCCTCCTGGACCGTGCCAGGTTCTCGCCGGGCCAAATTGACGGCGCCTACGGCAACGATTTCGGGGTTGCGGTCAAAGGGTACCAGGAAAACCACGGTCTGAAGCCGACCGGCACAATCGACGCCGAGATGTGGCGCCTGCTCGATAGCGACGCCGGCCCACTTCTGTTCAGCTACACGATTACCCGGGCGGATGAGAAAGGCCCGTTCCAACCAGAGCCGGTGGACATCCAGGAAAAGGCGAAGATGAAGTGGATGGGCTTCGAAACGCCCCAGGAGGAACTGGGGGAGAGGTTCCATTGCTCGCCGAAGCTGCTGGCCGAGTTGAATTCTGGCATACAACTGGACGTGGCGGGAGGGCAGATCACCGTGCCGAATGTGCGGAGCGCCGCCGTGCACCCGGCATTGCGCCTCGTGGCGTCGAAGTCAAAACGCACCGTAATCGCCTATGGCGCTGGCGACAAAGAACTGGCGCAGTATCCGGCCACCATGGGCAGCACGCACGATCCGCTGCCGATCGGTAGTTGGACCATCACCAGCGTCGTGCACTATCCGTGGTTCAATTATGACCCGGAGCTCTTTTGGAACGCGAACCCGAAGCAGGCGAAAGCGGTACTCCCTCCGGGCCCGAAAAATCCCGTCGGCACGGAGTGGATCGGCCTCTCGAAAGAGCATTATGGAATCCATGGGACGCCGGATCCGGGGC